>JAIRSS010000271.1 GCA_031255315.1 Spirochaetaceae bacterium | reverse complement strand
TCGAAAACCCCGAATATATCGGATCCCCGGATACCACGTTTTCAGGGTCCCGCAACGGCTTTTCGGCGTTAATACTCTGGGATTTTATCTCCAGCAATTCCGTTAAGCGCCTGACAGATAGAATACAACATGGTGAGCGCATGGCGCAGTACGCGTTGCAAAAACTTGAGGAGGTGAAGAAGGCGCACAAGGAGCTTAAGCTGTGGATTGAATATTCTCCTCATGCGTTAACGGTCAGGTTCAGACAGGCAAACGACCGGATTGTGTTCAAATATTCGCTTTCAAATGAAACGCTGGTTGTAAATGGTGAAACACGCTCCTATTCCCACATTTACTTAATGGACTCTGTAACCGAGGGTCTGATTGACAAGTTTACAGACGATTTGAAAGCGAAAGACGCTTTCAAATTAAGCAAGACTTTGAATGAGAGCCGGTATATTCACGGCAGAGGCATGGGTTTCAAATAACGCGCCCGAAGAAGGCATGGGACGTTGAAAACGGCCTGGTAAGCGGGAACCTTTTAATGAAGAGCCCGGGAGCTTGCTTCCGGGTTCTTTTCATTTACGGCGTTTTTGTAAAGCGGGGAGCCGCAGATAGGCGGCCAGGGCCCGTCGGGTTGAGTCAAAGGCAATGTCCTCCATAAGGATATCCTCCGGTTCCACGAAGCGCAGCCCCTCAATTTCCTTCGCCTGCGGGTGCAGGTCCTCTTCCGTCAGTTCCGGCGCGTCCAGGCTGAAAAACATATCGCAGGTGTTGTAGAGGATGCCCCGGTAGGGGTAGACATTGGGGAAGGAGGCAAAAAGCCGGAAGGCCGGCGGACCGGACCCTTCACCGGACGGCGGCGTCCAGCCGATTTCCTCCCGCAATTCCCGGGCAAGGCCCTCCAGGGCCCCCTCTCCGGGGTCAACAAAGCCGCCGGGCAGGTCCAGCTTGCCCCTGGCGGGCTCTTTGCCCCGCGAGAGGAGCAGGACGCCCCTTTTGCCCCGGATAACGCAGCCTGTGGCGGCGGCGGTGTTATGGTAATAGACAAAACCACAGGCCGGACAGGAAAACCTGTGGGATCCGTCAAACTGAATCTTCGGGGAGGCGCAGGAGGGACAATAATTCCACATGGGATAAGTTTACCATGAAATACACCATTCCCGGCTATACCGGGGGTACGCTCGTTTTTTTGATGTCCGGTCCCACACCATACTCCATCCACCGTTTGTCAACTCCGGCTTTGCGGAGCAAAGGCCGGAGCGGGCAACCGGCATTATTCTCCTTCTTCCTTACATAGCCGGTTATCCTGTACCCCGGCGTATCTCATAATTCGAGATCCCGGCTTGTTACCTTGGCCGCCGCGTAATCCGCGAACTCGGCAGTCTTCATGGCTGCGGCCCCCATGGGCCCCGGCTTTCCGTCCCGGCGGCGGACGGATACCATGCCTTCGTCCGCTTCCCGCTGGCCCACCACCAGCATGTAGGGGATCTTTCGGTTCTGACAGGAGCGAATCTTGGCGTTCATGCGTTCGCCGCCCAATTCCGCCGTTACCCGGAGGTCCCGGGCCTTGAGTTCCGCCGCAACCTGCTTCGCGTAGGCGTTGAAGTTTTCCGCCACGGGGATCACCGCAACCTGCTCCGGGGCTATCCATACCGGGAAAGCGCCGCCAAAGTGTTCTATAAGAACCCCAAAGAACCGTTCCAGGGAACCCAGAAGGGCCCGGTGTACCATGTAAGGCCGCTTATGCCGCCCGTCGGCATCAACAAAGGTCATGTCAAACCGTTCTGGCTCGTTGAAGTCGAATTGTATGGTGGTCATCTGCCATTCCCGGCCCAAAGCGTCCTTGATCTTGAGGTCGATCTTGGGGCCGTAGAAAGCGCCGCCCCCTTCGTCGATTTCATAGTCCAGCCCTTCGGCGCGTACCGCCGCTCGGAGGGATTCCAGGGCCTGGTCCCACCGGGCCGGCTCTCCCACAGATTCGGCAGGCTTGGTAGCCAAGTATGCCTTGATGTCCTTGAACCCGAAGACGTTCCACAGGTGAAGGCTGAACCGCAAAACTTCCCGAATTTCATCTTCGATCTGATCGGGGGTGCAGAAGATATGGGCGTCGTCCTGGGTAAAACCCCGGACCCGCAGGAGGCCGTGGAGCACCCCGCTCCGCTCGTAGCGGTAGACGGTACCCAGTTCCGCCCAGCGCAGGGGCAGGTCCCGGTAGCTCCTCCCCTTGTTCTTGTAGATCATAATGTGAAAGGGGCAGTTCATTGGCTTGATGAGATAGTCCTGATTGTCGATTTGCATGGGGGAATACATATTCTCCTTGTAGAACCCCAGATGACCGGAGGTTTCCCACAGCCAGGACTTCCCGATGTGAGGGGTGTAGAGGATTTCGTAGCCGTTCCGGTAATGCTCCTGCCGCCAGAAGTCTTCTATGGCCACCCTCATGCGGCCTCCGTTAGGATGCCAATAGATAAGCCCCGCCCCGGCTTCTTCATGGATGGAGTAGAGGTCCATCTCCTTGCCCACCCGCCGGTGATCCCGCTTCTCCACCTCTTCCAGGAAGGCCAGGTAGGCCTTGAGATCTTTGGGATTCTCCCAGGCCGTGCCGTAGATTCTGGTGAGCATGGGCCGCTTCTCGTCCCCCCGCCAGTACGCGCCTGCGATGGCCATGAGCTTAAAGGCCCCGGAATGAATCTCCCTGGTGTTCGCCGCGTGGGGGCCCCGACACAGGTCCGCCCAGAGCGTATTACCCGCCGGGTCCCGGTTTTCGTACACCGAGGCCTCCTCGCCGGAGGGAAGATTGTCGATTAGCTCCAGCTTAAACGGCTCGCCGGCAAAGCGCCGCCGGGCCTCCTCCCGGCTCACCACGACCCGGACAAAGTCCTGCCGGCTGTCGATGATCTTCTTCATCTCCGCTTCAATGGCGGGAAGATCTTCGGCGGTAAGGGGGCCGGGAAGCTGGAAATCATAGTAAAAGCCGTTCTGAATGGACGGGCCAATGGCGACCAGGGTCCCTGGAAACAACCGGGTTACCGCCTGGGCCATAACATGGCTTACCGAATGGCGGATTTTTTCGAGTTGTTCGTTCCGATTTTCTTTGGATTCTGACATAGCGCACCTCTCGCGTTTAAAATACGGAAACGCCGGGACCAGGAGTCCTGCGTATTTCCACGTGCCGGGACGAGCTGAAAAGCCCGCGGTACCACCCAGCTTCGCTTCTCCATGACGGGGGGCGCGCTCTTCGCCGCTGACGGGGGCAGAACGATCCGTATTGGGGACCATCCGTTCCGGCCCCGAATACTGGGGTGGACTTGCAGCCGCAAATCCGCTCCGTTCACCGGGGCGGCTCTGGAGGGGTTTTCAGCGATTCCCGGATAACCGCGCTTCCAGCCTATGACGCGATCTCTCTTTATCCGGTACCGGGCCTACTCGTCTCCGTCTATGCCGTTGCTACTAAAATTATTCTTTCCGGGGGTTTAGTCAAGAGGACTGCAACGGCAACCGGGAATTATGGGGAGACTCTTCACAAACCGTCTGTTCGGGGATCCTGTGATAACCGGATGTTACTGGCGCGTGTCTAATATCGCCGTCGAACTCACGTTAAAAAAACGGGGACAAGGCCGGAGCCGGTCTCCCCGGTTTCACTATGAAGCGCAACAAACTCCTCTATACCGCGACTTGCAATGGTTATAGCGGTATTCCGCCTCGAGAACATGACGGATTATTGCAGGCATACCACCGCGTTCCCCTGCCCCTGGCTCAACAAAATTCCATCGCTGGCCAATTCCCGCTTTTTAATATCCCTGAACCGCTGAACGATGTCCCCGGTGGTCAGCTTCGCCTTTTCCACCGCGTCTATGTCCAGAATGATTTCACCGCCGTCCATCATAAGGAGCCGGTTCCCGAATTCCAGGGCGTGGACCATATTGTGCGTGATCATCATGACGGTCAGGCGGTAATCCGCCGCAAACCGGAGGGTGAGGTCCATGATGAGCTCCGCGTTCCGGGGGTCCAGGGCGGCGGTATGCTCGTCTAGGAGGAGGAGGCTCGGTCTGGACATCACCGTCATAAGCAGGGTCAGGGCTTGGCGCTGGCCGCCGGAAAAAAGCTCTACATTGTCTTGCAGGCGATTCTCAAGCCCCATGCCCAAGACCCGCAGATGCTCCCGAAAGGTTTCCCGCATGGTTTTGTCCAGGCTGATCCTCAGGCCCTTATACCCTTTTTTATGGCAGATCATCATGTTGTCTTCCAGGGTCATCTTACCCGCCGTACCCAGAAGGGGATTCTGGAATATACGGCCAATGTACCGCGCCCGCCGGTATTCCGGTTCCCGTGTAATGTCCCGCTCGGCGGCGTCTTTTTCGTCTTTGATGAATAATTTGCCCGACGTCGGGGCATAGGTTCCGGCTATGGTATTGTAGAGGGTGGACTTTCCCGCTCCATTGGAACCGATGATGGTGATAAAATCCCCCTGCCGCACCGTCAAGCTGATATTTTTGAGTGCGTGATTTTCGTCGGGCGTCCCTGGAGCGAAAATCATGGTAAGATTTTCCGCCCTAACCATTGGACGCCTCCCGCCCGGCCTTTCCGCGCCGCTGTTTCTTCCGGATACCGGCGCGGAACCCGGTTTTGGAAATGACAATGCATACGATAATGAGAAGCCCGGTGATCAGCTTAAGATCGTTGGCGGTCATGTGGACATAATACCCGTAGTTCCGGGCGAAGTACATGAGGCCCCGGTACAGGACGGAGCCCAAAAGCACCCGAAAGGTGAGAAGGTTCACCTTGTTGGACCGGATGAGGAATTCTCCAATCATGAGGGACGCCAGCCCGGAGACGATCATGCCGCTCCCCAGGTTCACATCGGCGAAGCCCTGGTACATGGCCGCTAAAGCGCCGGACGCCGCCACGATGCCGTTGGCCAGGGAAATACCGCACATCTTGATGATGTCCGGGTTCATCCCCTGGGATATGATGAGCTGGGGGTTCGCCCCCAAAGCGCCCATGGACAGGCCGAAATCAGTATGGAAGAAAAGGTCCAAAAGGACTTTGATAACGGCCGCCAGCGCAATACAGACGATAACGACGGCGGTTTGGGCGGGCATGAAATCCCCCGCCCATTCTGAAACCCGGGTGAACAGGGTGGGAACCCGGAGCAGGGACAAGTTCGCCCGGTTGGACATAATCCGAAGGTTCACCGAGTAAAGCATGGTCATCGTAAGGATTCCCGACAACAAATCGGGGATTTTGAGCCGTGTATGGATAAGGGACGTGATAAACCCCGCCAGAGCGCCTCCGGCAAAAGCTACGCCTATTGCGGCGATGGGGGGAAGCCCCTTAATGAGCATCACCGCCATAACGGCCGCCCCCAGGGGGAAGGACCCGTCCACCGTCATATCAGCAAAATTCAGGATTCTGAAAGTAATAAACACCGCCAGAACCATGATGCCGTAAATGAACCCTTCGATTAAGATACCTTCGATCATGCATCGCCTTCACTAAAGAGACTCGTATGGCCCCGCGGGGAAACAACCAGGCCGGGCTGTGTTGTCTCCGCACAGGTCCAAATATGCCGTACAGCCAGGGAAAAACCTTACTTGCTCGTTAATTTTCCGTTTTCAAACAGGTAGTTCGCAGCGGAGAGATACTGTCCCGGTATGGTAATGCCGCAGGTCCTGGCCGCGTCAAGATCAAAGAGAATGTCCGATTCCGAAGGTTCGGTAAGGAACTTGACCGGAATATCCGCAGGCTTTGCGCCTTCCAGTATGTCGGCAACGATGTTCCCGGCGGCGACTCCCGCCTTATAGTAATTGAAGCCCATGGCGATCATACATCCGCCGTTCAAAGCGCCGGTAACATCCCCGGAAAAGATGGGTTTTTTCGCCGCGCCGAATACCTGAATCAGGGAAGACAAGGCCGAAAATACGGTATTATCCGTAGTCAGATAAATACCGTCCACCCGGTTCACCACCGCCTCCGCCGCCTGCCTGACTTCCGCAGAGGTGGAAATGGCCTGAGTTACCAGTTGGATCCCCTGGACCGAGCAGGCTTCTTCCACCTGGGCCAGGGCGGAAATGGAGTTCGCCTCTGAACTCGTATAGATGTAGCCCAGGGTTTTGATCCCGGCGATTTCCTTAAAGAGGGCGATATGCTCCCCGGTGGGAATGGCGTCCGAAAGGCCGGTTACGTTTCCCGTACCGTTGTCAAGACTGGAAACCAGATGAACCCCTACCGGATCAGTTATCCCGGCGAATACCACCGGCGTGTCCGTTATGGTATTAGCCAGGGCTACCGCTATCGGCGTGGCAATCCCCACCGCCACATTCACCTTATCGTTCTTGAACTTGTTGGCGATCTGGGCGGCGGTGTTCATGTCGCCGTTGGCGTTTTGCAGGTCATACACCGCGTCAATCCCCCGCGCCTTAAGCCCGTCCTGAATCCCGGTTTCAATCGCGTCCAGGGCTTCGTGCTGCACTATCTTGGCGATCCCTATGCGGACCTGCTTTGAAGCCCCCTGATCCCGCCCTCCAGCGGACATGAAGAGAACAGCCGTAAGACACAATCCGGCTGCCGTAACGACAAACGTTCTTAAGCGTTTCATTTGTACCATCCTTCTCTTTCTGGATAGCGGCGGTATTTGTATTACTAGTGGGTCTGCCGCAAAATTAATTGCCGGCGCGTTGACGCACGCGGAAACGCCTCTACGCAATACAATAGCCGCTATCAAGTTTCTTTGTAAAAATACAATCTTTTTTAAAAGAACACAATACTCTTGAGCCTGCTCATCCAGGGGAAGGCGCCCGTCATTGGGATCGAAGTGAAACGATGACGGATGTCTTCTCCGCAGTATACCGCTTGGTATTTTACAAGTGGAAGCACTATACCGGCTGTTCCGGACCGGCTTGGCGCGGTGCGGATTGCATCATTTTTTCAACAGTGGAATGACCGGTTCCGTGAGTTCAATGGCCGCGGGAAAATCTTTCGGGGTGAGTAGTACCGATTCACCGTCCATCTGGGCCAGAATGGGATATTCCCCCCGGAATTCTATCCGCCGGGCATTGAAAAGCAGGGACTCCTCTGTATGCGCATGGGCCCCGGTCGTAAAAAGCCCTTTGAGCGCCAGCTTCCGCACCAGGGGCATCTGCCTGACCAGGCACACATTCCGGTCGTCCGGGAGTATCCGCTTGTTGGCGCCGTAGGTCCGGCGTCCGCTTGCGCCCACCGCCAGGAGCAGGACCGTCTCCCGCAAAACTTTCCCTTCCTCCGCCGGATTTTCAAAAACCCGGAGGTCCAGGGGGCCGACCGTGTAAAGCCGGTCGTAGAATAGGGCGGCGATGTCCACCCAGAGCTTGTAGAAATCCCCCGGCAGGGTTCCTTTCATCTTATTGGTCATGTGGGTAACAAAGGCGTCGAGGCCCACCGAAAGGATGTTGAAGGCCAGGAACGGCCCTTTCCCAGCCGTCGCGGTGGTTAAGCGCAGTGCCCGGGCCGGCTCTATACGGCACGGCTCAAGAAGGAGGGCCAGCACATCGGCAAGTTCCCGGGCGTCGGCGCCGTCATTACCGGTTCCCATAGGGAATCTGACTACCCCAAGGTTCTCTCGTATTTCAGGCGCCGCGTGGTAGAGGACCGTCTGGATTTCAAGGCTCGTGCCGTCGCCCCCCGCGCAGATAACAAGGTAAAACGGCCTTGAGGATATACCGGCAACATATTCGGCGGCGGCCTCTTTCAACAGGGCTTTCATGATCTTGCCCGCGTGTCCGGCGAAACGAGTGGGGATAAGGCCCAAACTGCCCAGGAGACCGTCTTCCCCCTCATCCAGGGCGGTCCGCATCGGAACGGCGTTATCCCGGGGGGGAAGAGTTTTAGCCTTCAGCGCGTATTCCCGCAGGGAATAGTAATGGCGCTTCCAGCGGGAAGGGATGATAAATCCTCCGGCCTTGGGGTTGGCGATGATGATCCACCTGAAGGGCCGGCCGGTCATAAGCGGCGTATGAGTGCAAATATCCCACAACCCCGCAGCAAAATCTTCCAGTTTCATAATTTTAGCTTACTTTGCCCCATACCTGCCGTCAATCCGTCATAAAACCGCGGAAAAGCAACCGCCGGTGCTCTGTATGCGCTGGTCCTGCCTATTGCCCTTTTTACCGCCCTATGCTATGGTGCGATTATTAAGTTTTCGGGGGCGGACATGAAGCATCATGTGGTGTCGGCCCTGGTGGAAAATCGGGCGGGAACCCTCAGCCGGGTGTCCGGGCTTTTTAGCCGCCGGGGTTTTAACATCGACAGCTTGACCGTCGGGGAAACGGAAGACCAGTCGGTCTCCCGGATGACCATTGCGGTAACCGGAGCAGATTCGGTGCTTGAACAGATTATCAAACAGTTAGGCAAACTTGTTGACGTGATTGCGGTGCGGGAACTGGATTCTTCATCCTGCGTCCGCCGGGAAATTCTCCTTGTAAAAGTGGGCGCCGGTGAATCAACCCGGCCCGCCGTCCTCGAAGTTGCCAGTATTTTTCGTTCCCGCGTTATTGATGTATCCCCCACTACCATTACTCTTGAGGCCACCGGCGATATTGAAAAGCTGAACGGCCTCCTCCTGCTCCTGCGCCCTTACGGCATCCTTGAACTAGCCCGTACCGGCCTTGTCGCCCTGGAGCGGGGCGCGGACGTACTTTCCGTACCGTCCGTACTTTCCGTACTAAGCGTTAGCAACTAACCGGCAATTGCGCGGCAGGATTCGGGCCTGGTTCCCGGATACCCGGCGTATGACAATTACCGGATTCTCACAGAAATCATACCAACGGGTATGAAGGAGGCATTATGGCTAGTATGTTTTATGAACAAGACTGCGACCTGGGAGCGCTGAAAGGCAGAACCATCGCGGTGATCGGTTACGGCTCCCAGGGGCACGCCCACGCGCTAAACGCGAAGGAATCGGGGCTTAAGGTGATCGTGGGGCTGTACGAAGGCTCGCTTTCCTGGAAGAAGGCCGAAGACGCGGGGCTGGAGGTGAAAACCGCCGGGGAAGCGGCGGCGGCGGCGGATTTCATCATGATTCTCGTCAATGACGAAAAACAGGCGGCCCTCTACCGGGAGTCGATTCTGCCGGGCCTGAAACCGGGCGCGAAGGGGCCCAAGACACTGGCTTTTGCCCATGGGTTTAACATCCATTTCGGCCAGATCACGCCGCCTGCGGATGTCAACGTGGTGATGATAGCCCCAAAAGGGCCGGGACATACGGTACGGGAGCAGTACAAGGCCGGCGCCGGGGTGCCCTGCCTGGTCGCCATACACCAGGACGCGGGAGACGCCAAACGCCTGGCCTTGGCGTACGCGGCGGCCATAGGCGGCGCGCGGGCGGGGGTGCTGGAGACCACGTTTAAGGAAGAGACCGAAACGGACCTTTTTGGGGAACAGGCGGTACTCTGCGGCGGGGTTTCCGCCCTGATGAAGGCGGGCTACGAGGTTCTGGTGGAAGCGGGCTATCAGCCGGAAAGCGCCTACTTTGAGGTCATGCATGAGATGAAGCTCATCATAGACCTGGTGAACCGGGGCGGCTTGTCCTTTATGCGGTACTCCATTTCCGACACCGCCGAATACGGCGATTATATTACCGGTCCTAAGATCATCACCGAAGATACCAAGAACGCCATGCGGCGGGTGCTCACGGACATCCAGACCGGCGCGTTCGCCAAAGACTGGATCAGCGAGAACCAGGTGAACCGCCCCTTCTTCAACCGGATGCGGGTGATTGAGGCCCGGCACCCTATTGAACAGGTGGGGAAAGAACTTCGTTCTATGATGCCCTGGATAAAAAAGAACGAAGAAAAATGAGGGCCTCCCAAACTGAAGTTTTGAGACCCAGTACATCAACGAATAGGAGGAGGCTGTTATGGCCCGTAGCGTTTACATTTTCGACACCACCCTCCGGGACGGAGAACAGGCCCCGGGGTGTAGCATGAATTTATCGGAAAAGATCGAGGTGGCCCGCCGGCTTGAAAAATTGCGGGTAGACGTGATAGAGGCGGGGTTTCCCGCATCCAGCCCTGGCGACCTGGAATCTGTAAAGGCTATCGCGGAGATAGTCAAGGACAGCAGCGTAGCCGGCTTGTGCCGGTCCCTGAAGAAGGACATAGACGCCGCCTGGGAAGCCCTTTCCCTGGCGGTTCAACCCAGGGTGCATATATTCCTGGCGACATCCCCAATTCATATGGAATACAAGCTGAAGATGACGCCAGATCAGGTTTTGGAAACCGCGGCGGAGGCGGTGCGGTACGCGAAGAAATTTTGTTCCGATATTGAATTTTCCGCCGAAGACGCTTTCCGCAGCGATCCGGATTTTGTCTGCCGGGTTTTCGGCGCGGCCATAGCCGCCGGGGCCGTAACGGTCAACTTTCCGGACACCGTAGGCTACGCCATGACTGAGGAATTCGGAGACCGCGTCCGTTATATCAAAGAACATACGCCGGGGATGGACAGAGCGCGGCTTTCGGTACATTGCCACAACGACTTGGGGTTGGCGGTGGCCAACAGCCTGGCGGCGGTTCGTAATGGGGCGGATCAGGTGGAATGTACGATTAATGGACTGGGGGAACGGGC
>JAIRSS010000268.1 GCA_031255315.1 Spirochaetaceae bacterium | reverse complement strand
AGCCTCTCAATGTGACCATCGACGGCGACGGAGTGGAGATATATCTGGGGAAGGCGGGTGGCGCATCCCTCATCACCGTAGAGTCGAACATAACGCTGACCCTGAGGAACATCACCTTTAAGGGGACGACGGGCAACAATCACTCCCTCATCAAGGTGGACAGCGGCGGAACGCTCATCCTGGGGGATGGTGCGGTGATCCGCGGCAACACCACCGTTTCGGAAAACGGCGGCGGCGTGCTTGTAGTAGGAACGCTCATCTTGAGGGGCGGAACCATCTGCAAGAATACGGCGGAAGCCAACGAGGGCGGCGGCGGCGTGTATGTAGCCCCAAACGGAACGTTTACCATGGAAAGGGGAACCATCTGCGGAAATAATGGGAAGTCACGCTCAGCAGGCGGCGGCGGCGGCGTGTATGTAGCCGAAGGCGGAACGTTCATCATGGAGGGCGGAACCATCAGCAAGAATACGGCGGAAGCCAACGGGGGCGGCGGCGGCGGCGGCGTGCATATAGGCAAAGGCGGAACGTTCATCATGGAGGGTGGAGTCATCAGCGGCAATAAAGGCGATCTCGAGGACGAGAACCCGCCACAAGGGTACTTTACTGCCGGCGCCGCCGTGTTAGTAAATGCCAATAGTAATTTCACCAAAACCGGAGGCACTATTTACGGGCTCGACGCTGGTGAGAATGCAAACAGGATTATCGCCAAGAACACGGTGTTCATGCGCCCGAATGGTGTTTTGATGCCGGTTCCTGAGTCTGTGATATGTGTCGTCGACGACAGCAATATTGGCTTTGCCAAACCATATTTGTACTATAATCATACGCTAGATGATACGGCGACTGGTCAGGTATCCTACACGGGCAAGGGGGGCTCCGGCGAGGGGACTTACTCGTGGGGGGACACGAACCACCCCTGGATGGGGCCATTATTTCAGTGAAAATCCGCGTAATCCGCGGTCCGAATCAGCACGGCTGAGAACCGCGGATTGCACGGATTACCACAGATTTTTCCCGGCAACCGGCTTCATACTCCGGGTAATCCGCGGCGCGTAATCCGCGTCCTGAACCGTATTCACTGTTAGAAAAGGTTGAAACAGACGGGGGCTTGTGGTAGGATACACTGACGGAGTAAACGGCGCATGAAAGAAAACACCCCCTTGTACCCGGTAAGCGAGGAAGTATTTAAGCGGACGGTTTTGCCCGTAATCGAAGGGGATTACATCTGGAAAGGGCGGCCGCCCAAAGCGCCGCATTACCAGGTGTTTTGCGGCATAGTGTATATTCTGAGAACCCGCTGCTCATGGCGGAATTTGCCCCCGGAATACGGCTATTGGCACGTGATATACGACCGGTTTTCCCGGGGCAATGAACGGGGCTTATGGGCGAAAATCTTCATACAACTCCAGGCGGAGGAGGGGATCGCCTTTGACGAAGTAATAATTGACCGCGCCGCGATGAAAGTCCGCCGGCGGGAAGAGCCGCGGGTACTTTGTAAAGACTAAACGGCAAAAATAATGTCCGCGGACATTTTTGGCGTTTAGTCTAAGCAGCCCGCTGGAGAACACGCGCCGCGTCCCGCGTCCCGCGTTTCACCGGGGGCCATTGATATTTTTCCTCACATAAACAATACTTTAAGACGCAATTTGAGTTTGGAAGCATGGATGACAAATGCCTCCTCCCACCACGAAAAATTTGCGAACCAATACAACTCTCCTAATCTTTGGCAGGCGGAGGACGGCGGTCCCCGACGGACAGGCTCCGCCGGACCGTAAGCCCCGCCGCTTCCCCAAAGGCCGGGAGAATTGTGAATGCATCATGAGGATAGTGGTATGACACGAAAAGATGGTATGATCTTATGGAAAAGGACGGCGCTTCTGGCCGCCCTTTTTTTAACAGCGGCTCTCACGGGGTGCTTCAACCCCGCGTTCAGTGAAACGCCGGCTTCGGAGGCCGCCCCGCCCAGCGCGGATCCGGGGTTTGACGCCGCGCCAGGATTTGGCGCCGCGCCAGGATTCGGCGCGGCGGATCCCTTCACCGTTACCGTGGCGGTTGAAAACGGTACGGAGGCTCCCCGCGCCGCGGTGGGGCCGGATTACACCGCCATTAAGGACGGACCGATCCGCAACTTCGCCCAGATAATCGTTGTGGACGAGGCGGGGAAGATCGCCGGTTTTGCCGAGGCTTGCCGGAAGAACGCCGGTGACGCGGCCGCGATCCTCCGGGTAATAGTTCTGCCCAGGAAGACCTACCGCTTTCTGGTCCTGATGGGCCACCGGGAGCGGAATTACGCCGCGGAGACCCCCGGAGGAGACTATGTATACGCGGACAAGCCCCCTACCTTGCTGGCCGCGGGGCTTGAGACGGCGCAGATCCGGGAAAATCAAACCAGTATCACGATACCGATGCAGCCCCTGGTGGTGAGCGCGGCCTTTACCGCCGGGGGCGCGCCTCTGGACGCGGCGCCCTACCCCGGCGCAACCCTGCCTCCGGCCCCGGCCAGCCTCACCTGGACGATTGGGGGCGGGGGCTTTACCGCGCTGGTTAACGCCCGGACCGGGATTCCCGGCAGCGGCGGCTGGAGCGAACTGACCCTGGCGGGTATAAAAACCATTATCCGGGGAGAGGAAATCAACGGGGGCGCGGATACGACGGCTTCGGTGGAACCCCCCGTTCTGAGCGGGCCGGACCGTAATCAGCTTACCCTGGATATATCGAACTATACGAAGGAGCAGAGCCGGATAGGGAAAACCGGTTCGGCCAACTTCAATCTGGTGTACGCGCCCTTTGGTCTGAGCGCCCCGGAGGACTGGAACGGGATGAGCGCCGGTTCGCTGTCCGGGAAGGAGGGCGTCCCGGTGTGGATTATCCGCAACGGGGTGAACGATCTGGCTCAGAACGAACACACGGTGTTCCCGGACGCCGCCGCCTCCAGCCCCTGGAACGGGACGACAAACGGGAACGGCGCGGTGCTCTTTGGGGTGGAGCCCTTCAAGATTGACCTGTCCCGCTATATTCCCAGGCCGGTAACGGAGGCCAGCCCGGTAACGAGTTTCTTCGCCGGGAACTGGGGCGGAACCGTGGCCTGGAGCCCGGCGCACAACGTCTTTCAGACATCCACGGTCTACACGGCCTCGATAACTCTGACCCCCACGGCAGGGTATTACTTCCCCGTGAGCGGCGTTACGGTTAGCCATGAGGCCGTCAACAACGGCGGCGAAATACCGGGGTTTGCGGCTTCAGACGGCAGTCTCACGGGGGCCGTCGTCTTCCCGCGGACCGGCCTCTCCGCCCAGCATACGGGCCTCTTCTCCGGGGATTCCAACCGGGACATGGACAGCGCTATAGACCTGATACGGGCGGCGGTGAGCCACGCTTCCCTGACTCTTGATTTGTGGCCGGGGACGGAACCGGTGGAATTGAAGGCTGGGACGGACTTCGGCACAACGGGCCTGATCCTTGACGCCTCCGTCAGCCCCGCCTATGTGGTCATCAACGGAGACGGGCGGATCATAGACCTGACCGGTACGACGGGCGGCAGCCCCCTCATTACCGTGGGGAACGGCGTAACCCTGACTTTACGGAACATCACCCTGGATGGTATAGACAACAACACCGCCCCCCTCATCAGAGTGGAAGCCGGCGGGACGCTCTTTCTGGAAACCGGCGCGGTTATTCGGGGCAACGTGAACAAGAACATGAACACGGCGGCGGATCCGCACGGCGGCGGGGTGATTGTGGCGGGCGGCACGCTCACCATGAACGGCGGGGAAATCATCGACAACGGTACTTCCTCGTACTTAAAAACCACTGTTGGAACAACCGGCGTGTTCACCATGAAGGGCGGCCGCCTCTCCGGTAATACAGTGGACGGCGCTTCCTCCTCAGGCGGCGGCGTGAGCGCGGGGAAGGGCGCTGTCGTCCTGAGCGGCGGAACCGTCTCCGATACTATCGAGTGGAGTTACGGCGGGGGCGGCGTGCAGGTCTTAAACGGCGGCGTCTTCACCATGAACGGCGGGGAGATCAGCCGCAACGGAGTAAAAATCTTCCCCAAATTTGTGGCCTCCGCGGGGGATTTTGGCGGTCTGTTTGATCCGCAAAAAGGCCGGATCGCCTATTCCCTGGATGGTGAGACCTGGGCAACGATAAACCTGCCGGGCACATGGTGGGGCTTAGACTATACAAACGACCGTTTTTTAGCGTTGAGCGCCCCGACAAACCCGAAAGACGGCCAGATCGCCTTCTCCCTGGACGGCGTGAACTGGACAGCGGAGTCCGTGGAGGGTAGATGGTATGGCGCGGCTTATGGAAACGGCCGGTATGTGGCTGTGGGCGATAAATGTGTCGCCTACTCCACGGACGGGAAGACATGGACGCCGCCGGAATCTTCAGGCAACTTGTATAGAAGGGTGGTCTACGGGAACGGCAAATTTGTGGCGACAGCCCGGAACCAAACCCCCGGGGCCTTCAGCCTCATGGACGGCGGCAGGGTCTGGCAGCCATTCGGGAGTCTCTCAGCCGGAACCTGGCTGGGATTGATCTACGCGGCCAACAGATTTATCGCGGTAAGTTTTAGCGGCAACACAACTATCGCCGTCAGGGAAGCCGGCGGCAACGGATGGACGGAGACTGACTATGGGAACTTGCTTGGCTTCTGGGGCGGAATAGCCTACGGGAACGGCAAATTTGTGACAGCCTCAAGAGGCGGCAGGTCCGCGTACTCCACAAACGGCGGCGCAACCTGGATAACCCCCACATCTCAGCCGTCAGGCAACTGGGATGATGTGGCCTACGGGAACAACAGGTTCGTGGCGGTAGGGAGCGACAACAAAACCGTTTACTCCACGGACGGCGTTACCTGGTCAGGGCCGAACACCCTGACAGGCCAGTGGAGGCGGGTAGTCTACGGAAATGAGAATTAAGGCTGTTCCAGCACTTCAGTTTTAGAACAGCTTCCGCGGAGTTTCCACCCCGCGCTGGCGGCGCACGTTGGCGGCGCACACTAGCGGTGCCGCCAGCGCGGGTCTGGGCTTGTTTCCCGAAACCGGCGCTTGCCAGATACCGGGTCATACATGTATCATTATGAGGGAGCGCGATATGGACAAAGCGGAAAGGGAATTTACCCCCAATACTTTGTAAAGGCTCAAAGGTGTTCATAATCTGTAAAAATCCGCGTAATCTGTGGACTTTGTTGGCATATATTTTGGGCATTTCGTGTTTACGAGGTACTAACAGTCAAGGCTGTTCCAAAAATCAGTTTGGAACAGGATCAATTTTTTTGGAAAAACATGAGAGCTTTTAGCCCATGTTTTCCGATGTTAATAGTAATATTTACCGTATTACTTTGGAGGATAGAAGCATGAAAAAAGTGCGTATTTTAATCCCCTTACTGGGCGTGTTGATTCTTGCGGGAGGAGTTTCCTGCGGGAGCGCTCCGCCGCCTGTGGAAGAGCCTCCGGCGGTGGAGGAAGTTCAGCCCGCGCCGGATCCCAGCCTGGGCCCGCCGGATCAGGCGGCGTTGGATTCTTTAGCGGCGGTTAAGCAGAAGGCGGAGGAAGCCCGAAAGCGGGCGTTTGACTTTGGAGGCTCCGAGTACGCGGCTGAGGAATGGGAGGCCGCGGAAAATCAGTACGCCGCGGCGGGAGAACAGGAAAAAACTGATATATTGAAGAACACTCAGGAATCCGCCGCCCGGTATGAACAAGCGGCGGCGGCATTTGACGACGCTTTTAGCCGCGCCGCGCCCCAGGCCGCTAAAGCCCTGGAAGAGCAGGTACAACAAGCCCGGGAAGCGGCCCTGGAGGCGGGGGCCCAGGACAGTCTGCCTGACTGCCTTCAGACCGCGGACGATATGGTTGATACCGCCCTGGAACTGTATGCGGCAGAGGATTATTACGCCGCCGCCCGGGCCGGTTATTTGGCGCTGAATATGTTCCAGCTTTTGAAAACCGGGGCCGAAACCTATGTGGTATGGCGGGAGATCGAGGACTATGAGTTCGGGGAATACGATCCCGGTGCGTATGACTCAGCCCAGGCGGCGGCGGCGGCCGCTTTCGACGGCTATGACGCGCTGCCCCATGACGATGAAGCGGATATAAACGAAGTATTTCTTCAGGCGGAAACGGCTCAGGCGGAATATAACGGGCTGCTAAAAACCGGATGGAGGAACTATTCCGCCGAAAGCCAGGAGGCCGCCAGCGCGGCGCGTCAGGCGGCGCTGGAGGCGGGGGCCCAGGACAGTCTGCCTGACCGCTTTCAGACCGCGGACGATATGATTGATACCGCCCTGGAACTGTACGCGGCAGAGGATTATTCCGCCGCCGTCCGGGCCGGGTATTTGGCGCTGAATATGTTCCAGCTTTTGAAAACCGGGGCCGAAACCTATGTGGTATGGCGGGAGATCGAGGACTATGGGTTTGGGGAATACGATCCCGATACGTATGACGCCGCCCAAGCGGCGGCGGCGGCCGCTTTCGACGGCTATGACGCGCTGCCCTATGACGATGAAGCGGATATAAACGAAATATTTCTTCAGGCGGAAACGGCTCAGACGGAGTATAACGGGGTGCTGCAAACCGGATGGAAGAGCTGCTCCGCCGAAAGCCAGGCGGCCGCCAGCGCTGCGCGTCAGGCGGCTCTGGACATTAAAGCCGACGTAGCGGTTCGGAACGAATACGAAACCGCCCAGACGCTTTACGACCAGGCCGAGACTTCCTTACAGGAGGAGCGTTACCCTGAAGCGGTTGACGAGTATGTTCAGTCCGCCACGTTGTTTTCAGCGGCGGCGACAAGCGCCGCTGAAAAACGCCAGGCGGCGGAACAAATGATACAGGAAGCGCAAGCAAAAACCGCCGCTAGTGATGAAATACTGCGGCAAGCCGAAGCAATGCTGGGAGGAAATAATTAAATGAACCGGAGTATAGCGCTTGCGGCGCTGTTATTGGCAGGAACGTATGGAATATTCGCCGAGAAGGAAGCGTTCCGGCTCGAATTCAATCCTTTGGCCGTCCTGGCCGCCGCGGATGATTTTGACGCCGCCGGTCCGGAAATACCCGCTAATATCCATAACAACCAATATTACCAGGAAAGTCTGCGCTTAACCAATTTAGCCGAGGAGACCTACGAAGCCGGGGATTACGACGCCGCGGCTCAATACGCGGCGGAAGCGATACGAAACGCCCAGTTGTCGGATGAATACGTCGCCGTGCAGCTCAAAATCAAAGCGGCGAATGACGCTATTGCCGCGGCCCGGTCCCGTCTTGAGTGGGCCGTTGCGGTGAGCGCTCCCGACAGGTATCCCGATGAATTCGCCCAGGGTCAGGCTTTTTACGATCAGGCAATAACCGAGCGTTCGGCGGAACAATGGGACGAAGCGGTTGAATCCGCAAACCAGGTTCTTTTTGTTCTGGCTGACGTTCAGGAGCCTCCCCCGGAGGAACCCCCGGAAGTCCTCGCCGAGCTTCCCCCAGAGGAGGAGTTGGAGGAGGATATAGGGGCGGAGATTTTCCCGGAGCTTCTGGAAGAAGAGGACGTGCTGCTCGTGGAGATTTTCCCGGAAGTTTCAGAACCAGATGTTTCGGAACCAGAAGTTCCTGAAGAAGAAGAAGCGATAGTGGAATTTTTTTTCGATGGTCAGGAGGAGGAATCTCTCGCGGAGGTCCCTGAGGAGGTTCCGGCAGCGGTGGAGCCTGTCCTGCCCGCTCAGTATACGGTCCGTCCCTGGGCTCTCTCCAGGGACTGTTTCTGGAATATCGCGGAACGGTCGTGGGTCTACGGAGATCCCTCCAAATGGAACATCATTTATGAAGCGAATCGATCCCGTCTTCCCGACGCCGACAATCCCAATTTGATCACCCCCGGTATAATCCTCGACATCCCCAGCATTCAGGGAGAAATCCGGCAGGGCATGTGGGACGCATCCACGGAGTACCCCCCTCTCCAGCAATAGAGGCGAAAGGCGTGATGAGGCTTTTTTCATAGACTATGCGCTAAACGCGCACGGTCTATGAAAAAGCCTCTCCGTCTAAGGCCCGTGGTTTTTGGCGGCTCCCCCGGTTCGCAGGTAGAGCATCAGCGCCGCCGCCATGAGGGAATGAATATACGGCGGTTTTCCCATATTCTGGATCACTGTTTCCGCCGGGACGATTTCTACGTCAACGTATTCGTCGGCGTCCAGGTTCCGGTTTCCCGTATCCCGAACGTTTTCAGCCAGAAAGAAGTGAACCCGGTTGGTCATGATCGCCGGGTTAGGGCTCATTTCCCCCAATTTCAGGATGCGTCCCGGCAGGTAGGCGGTTTCTTCCGTCAGTTCCCGCGCCGCCGCCGCTTCCGGCTCTTCCCCCGCCTCGCATACGCCGCCGGGGAACTCCAGGCTCAACGACCGGGACCCGTGCCGCCACTGGCGAACCATGACAAAGGAATCCCCGGCGGGCCGTTCCAGCAGGGGGATCACAATGGCCCAATCCGGGCACTGTATCACCGAAAATGTCCCTTCCCGCCCTTCGGGAGAAGCGCACACCCGCTCCCGTATCGTAAAAATCCGGTTCTTGAGCAGGTCTTTCCCGCTTTTTTCATTCCAAATCAAATGCGCGTTTTCCATGAGCTAAACAATCCTCCCTATCTTTTTTTTTGACAAGTCCCTTCCTGAAGCGTTATGTTTAAAAGCGTGCGCTCAAGACCGGCTTGCTGAACGGGTCCTGGTTAGCGGCGCGGCTCAAGGAGGCGCTTATGAAGATCGTAACTATTTCCCGCGAATTAGCGGCCCTGGGTGATGAAACCGCCCAGGAGCTGTCGAAGATTTCAGACTGCCGGCTCGTGGATAAGCCGGACTTGGAAGAACGAATCAAATCGTACGGAGTCGCGGGCCGGAAATTCGAGAAATACGATGAGCGGAAACCTTCGTTCTTGGCCTCTCTGTCCCAGGATCGGGACGAATATCTTCATTATCTGAAAACCGCTATCTTGGCCGAGGCCGCCGAAGGGAACTGCGTCTTCATGGGCCGCGGGGCCGGCGCGTTTTTCCAGGGCGTTCCCGGCGTATTGTCCGTTTTTCTGGTGGCGCCCGAACATATCCGGTATGAGCGGGTCAAGAATTATTTCCGCTGTGATGAAAAACGCGCCCGTCAGATCGTTGACCAGAGCGACAGGGACCGTGCGGGGTTCCACCGCTATTTTTTTGAAATAGAATGGAAAGAACCGTCAAATTACCACCTTATCTTGAACACCGGAACCCTGCCCCCTTCCACGGCTGCGGAGATCATCAAATTCCACCAGGATCGGGTGCTCACCGAAGAAACAGCGGCCCGGAATACGGAGCGCCTTCAGGAACTGATCCTGGGTCAGCATGTGGTACACCATATCTCCTACGAAAAAGGAATCCCCATTCATTTTCTGGAAACGTCAGTGGAGGGAAAAACCGTAACCCTGTATGGCGTCTCCAATTCTCAGGCGCTGGCGGAAGCCGCGGCCACCGCCGCCCGGGAAGCGGTTCCCGACGGTTCGATCAATTCCGAGATTCAGGTGGTCCAGGAATACAGCATCATACCTTGAGATTTAGCCGTTAATTTTGTAGAAATAAGGGCATGAAATCTAAAGACGCTCTTAAACAATTACATGCTATTGATCGGGACTGCTGTCTCCTGGAAAAGACGGCGGCCATTCTTCATTGGGACCAGGAAACGAACCTCCCGTCGCGGGGCGTTGAGGAGCGGGCGGATCAACTTGCCCTTGTTGAGGGTCTTGCCCATGAGCGGCTCACGGATCCCCGCGTAGGGCGGCTCCTCGCGGACCTGGGGTCTGACGAGGGAAATCCTTCAGGTGACGAAGCGCTCCCCCCGGTTGAGCGGGACTTTTGCCGGGTGCTGCGCCGCCGCTATGACCGGGCGGTGAAACTTCCCCCCGGTTTTGTCGCGGCTGCGGCCCGTGCCGCGAGCCTGTCCCAAACCGCCTGGGTAAAGGCCCGGCGTAAAAACGATTTTGCCGCCTTTGTCCCCTATCTTGGAACAATGGTGGATTTTGCCCGTATGCGCGCCGAGTATTGGGGCTTTACCGGGGCCGCCGTTTACGACGGCCTCCTGGACGCTCATGAGCCGGGAATCGCCGCTGAAGAAATCGCCCGTCTCTTTGGCCCTCTGAGAGAGGGGCTGTCGGCCCTTCTCAAACAGATACGCGCTAAGACCGCCGCCTCCCCGGAAATAGAAGGGGAGCGCGCTTTTCTGAACCAATCCTATGATACGGAACGGCAGGCCCGGTATAGCCGGACGCTCATGGAGAGGCTGGGCTTCGATCTCAGCCGGGGCCGCCTGGACACAAGCGCTCATCCCTTTACCACGACTCTCGGCTTTGACGATGTCCGCATAACCACCCACTATAAAGAGACCAGCGTCCTTTCCGCCATATTTTCCACCATCCACGAGTCGGGCCACGCCTTTTACGAGATGGACATTGACCCGGAGCTCCGGGGAACCTGTCTGGCCGAAGGGGTTTCTATGGGTATACACGAGTCCCAGTCGCGGCTGTGGGAAAACGTTTTCGGCAGAAGCCGCGCTTTTTGGGAATGCCTGTTTCCACAGCTCAAGGCCCTTTTCCCCGAACAACTTGGATCAGTCACCACGGACGGCTTCTATCGCGCTGTAAACCGGGTCAGCCCTTCTCTTATCCGCATTGAAGCCGATGAGCTGAGTTACAGCCTCCACGTTATCCTCCGCTTTGAACTGGAGCGGCGGCTTTTTTCCGGGGATCTCCCGGTGGAGGACCTCCCCCGCGCCTGGCGGCGCTCCATGAAGGAACTTCTTGGCGTAGAACCTGAAACCGACGCCGAAGGGGTTTTGCAGGATGTCCACTGGTCTATGGGCTCTTTCGGCTATTTCCCCAGTTACGCCCTGGGAAACCTTTACGGCCTCCAATTTCTGAACACCCTGCGGCGGGACCTGCCGGACTACGAGAGCGATATTGCCCGGGGAAACTTTTCCGCCATACGCCAATGGCTGCGGGAAAACATCTATACCTGGGGCCGCCGGCTTGACCCGGCGGATCTGCTTCTCAAAGTTACCGGGGAAAAGCTGTCTGTCGCTCCCTTCCTGGAATATATTGAAGGAAAGTACACGGATATATATACACTGTAACCACCGCGGCGCCGGATGGGGCAACGCGGTTCGTTGACGAAGCCGTATGCCGTCCTTATACTGAAGCCATGACACTTGCCGATAAAATAACTTCTGTACGGCTCATTCTGGCGCCGGTTTTCTTTGTGATTTATCTTCTGCCGCCCCTCGCGGGCAGCCAGCCGCTGGCCGTTTCGCTGCTCTGGGCCCTGTTTATCATCTCCGAGATCTCGGATCTGCTTGATGGAAAAATCGCCCGTAAGCGCGGAGAGGTAAGCGACTTCGGCAAACTTTTTGATCCTTTTGCGGACGTTCTGGTCCGTATAAGCTATTTCTTCTGTTTTGTTTTGGATGGTATTCTCCCCGGGGTTCTCTTATTGCTGATTCTATACCGGGAATTCGGCATTCTCTTTGTCCGCATCCTGATGATGAAAAAAGGCGTTGCTCTGGGCGCTCGTAAAGGCGGCAAAATCAAAGCCGTTGCTTACATGGTCGCCGGCGCGGTTGCCCTTCTGGCCTCAAGCGCGGAACGTCTCGGGCTGGACATTCGCTTGTACGCCGCCTTCCATGTCTCCGCGATTATCATATTCGTTGTTTCCGTGGTTCTAGCGCTGGTTTCTTTCGTCGATTATATTAGTGTTTACCGCAAAACTGGACGGAACGCGGAGGCTTAAACCCAGGGCGGCGGCGTTTATTTTAACCGGCAGAGAGTAATGCCTAAATGTTTACAAAACGGGGTAGACGTGATAGTATTCCGGCGGGAGGAATACCGCCTATGACCAGAACCAGACGGAGCATAGAACTCACCGCCCAGGAACGGCGTGAACTTGAGGCGTTCATGAAAACCGGAACCAGAAGCGTCAAACTGTTTAAACGGGCGGCAATTATTCTGGCCCTGGATACTTCGGACGGCCGGAAACCGGATACCGAAACGAGCATCGCCCGCCGTGCTGGTG
>JAIRSS010000264.1 GCA_031255315.1 Spirochaetaceae bacterium | reverse complement strand
CTTGAGCCCCGCAAGGAAGATGATCATGGGGCTGCCGAACTGCCATACCGCCAGAATGATAAGGGTTCCCAGCGCATACTCCGGCGTTGAAATCCACGAAGGCGGATTGGCAAAGCCGAAAGTTTGCAGGATGGCATTGATGACCCCGTCCCCGGAAAAAAGCCGTCGCCACAACACGGAAATGGCGACCGAGCCGCCGAGCAGGGTGGGGATATAGTACACCGTCCGGTACAGGGGGATGAGCCTGAGCTTCTGGTTCATCAGCATCGCCACTATCAGGGCAAAGGCCAGCTTCATCGGCACGGAGATAAACACAAACCTTAGCGTAACGAACAGGGAGTTGAGGAACCGTGCGTCATGGGTGTACTGCTCATTGCCGGAGAACATCACGAAGAAGTTCTTGATTCCGACCCACTTGGGAGGCTCCAGAACGTTGTAGTCCGTAAAGGACAGATACAGGGAATAAATCATGGGGTACACCGTAAGTACAAAAAACCCAAGGAGCCAGGGGATCAGGAACGCATACGATGATACCTGATCACGAATAAATAACGATCTCGCCTTGCTGGAAGTAAACGGAACCGATTTTTTTTGCATGGAAGCTCCTGTTTTGATTCATTGCCGCCGACGATATTCCCCTGCGGATAGACAAGCTTATACCTTCTTAAATTTGTTGTCAAGAACAATGTTTCTATCTTTCAAATTTTCAGAGTAATTTCGCCTTTTCTTTCCATTGCCGCAAGGAAAAGGGGCCGCTCAAAGGGGGTCTTGTTCGGGGAATGTATCGTAAGGTAAAGCGTCCCGTCCCTGCCCTTGAACAACATGCCGTGGCCCCCGTCCGCGCCGTAAAGGGGTTCCCGCGACTGGACCCACGGGCCGTGGAGGGTTCCGCCTTGCGAACGGGCCGTACCGATACAGTAATTGCCGCCCTCGCCAAAAGACGACCACAGCATAAGGAGGCCGCCGTCCCCGGCGCGGTACATAAAGGGGCCGTCCGTAACGCGGCTTCCCGGAGCGCGGCCCGGCAGATCCCGGGTCCAGGGCGCTTCGCTTGCCCGGAAGAGGAGCCGCGCTTCCCCCGCCGCCCGGCGCAGATCCTCCGAAAGCGGCAGGGCACAGATTTCCCCGTCTCCGGTCTGCTTCCATTCGTCGCAGAACACCATGCAGGGCTTCCCTTCATCCTCGAAGAAGGTGCCGTCAAGGCACTCCCAGGCGGCGGGCGTTACAGGCCCCGGCAGACCGTCCGCGCCGAGGCTCCAGGGGATATAAGGCCCCGCAACGCCGCCTTCACTCTTAAGCACCGCCGTTCCGCGCCTCCCCGCTTCCGGTTTGAACGTGGCGAACATATACCACGCGCCACGGTACTTGTGTACTTCGGGGGCCCAGAAATTCTCTTTGGCCCAAAAGTCTTTCGGCGGGCGGAAGGCGGGGAAGGGGCCGTCAAATTCGTCAAGGCCGCCGGAACTTTTGTATACGTCAAAGCCCGTACCCGGCCCTTTCCAGATGTCCCGGTCGGTTGAGCCGAAGAGCCAGTAAACGCCGTCTTCCTGAACCACAAAGGGGTCCCTTATCTGTATGTCAGATGTACGCATAAAGCCCCTCAGTCTGTACCTGAAAACCCTTGGGGAAAAGCGGCCCCGGTTTGCCCGCAAAGCCCGCCGCCATCATCGCGGAGGCAAGCAGGAGGCCGCCGTTTCCGGGCAGGTACAGCGGCAGCGCGGCGTTTCCCGTCTGCCTGTTGTGGCCGTTGGGCAAATACGTGTTTTTGGGGCGGTCCATAAGGAGTAAGTCCACCGCGTCGCCCGTGCGGCCAAGGCGGCAGGCGGTCATCGCCATCATGGGAAAGTCCCAGCCGTAAAACGAATCCATGTCCCATGCCGCAAGCACCTTGTCCAGCGTGGCCGACATGACCGCGCCGTCGATCTTGTCGCTGTCAAGAACGCCGTACATGGCAAGCATCGAAGGATGGTCCGTAAAGAAAGGAAGCGTAGTAAAAGTACCGGGGCAGTTTTCGTGCGCCAGATACACGCCGTCTTTCTGCGCGGGAAGGGCCAGCCGTCCGGCCGCGTCCGTAAAACGCGGCGCTTCCCCCAGTTCGCCGAGCAGCGCGTCCGCCTGTTTCAGGCCCCAGCGGAAGTATTCAAGTTCATAGGCGGCGTTCATCACCGTGCGGGGATCATGCCGTTCCTGCGCGGGAATATAAGGCGGCCCCAGAACCAGCTCGCCGCCCGCTTCCCGCTCGTGAATAAAACTCAGCATAAACTCCGCAGTTTCAAAAATGATGTCCCGGTATTCACGCAGAAAGTCCTTTCCGGCTCCGGCAAGGCGGCACAGCAGGATAAGCATGATCGGATGCGGCTGCTGCCAGATCAGCAGTACCGCTATCGAAGACGGCGTATTGTACGCCGTGGGATCGCACATCTTTGGCCAGCGCGCGCCCCTATAGCCCTGCGAAGCGGCTATCTCCCGCGCCGAAGGCAGTATCTTTTTGTACCAGGCCAATAGTTTTTTTAGCGCTTCGGTTTTACCCCAAAGCGCGAAGTGCGCGGAATGCCAGTAGGTCATCTCAAGGTGGAACTTGCCGTACCAGCTATTGCAGGCAAGCCCCGTCTCCGCGGGCGGCAGATTCCCCCGGCTCTGAATCGCCGTAAGATAGCGGGAAAGCACGATACGCCGCTCAAGCTCAAAGGCGCGGTCATCGTCCGACCCGGAAAAATCGACAGCGCCGCCGGTTTTCCAGTAATTTTCCCAGAACCCCGCACATTCCCGCCGCGCTAAGGCAAAGGGCTGAGGCTCCCGTCCGTTGCCCGCCGCCGCGTCTCCGTCGTCCGCCGGGGGAATATCCATTGCCGGGATACGGAGCGGCTCGAAACTGACGGCGAGTTCGGCGGTTCCGGCGCGGGGCTTAAGGGTGATGGTGTGTTCCCCGGTCATGCCCCCGAAAGACAGGCCCGTAAAAGAGGCGATGACACGGTAAACAACGCCGTCCATCTCCCTACGGATAAGGGCGCTGTCGGCGTTCTCGCGGAGAATCTCCGTCCGGTGCAGGGCGGGAACCGTAAGATCGGCGGCGGCTTTTTTGTGGCTGCCGTAGGGGAAGCGCAGAACAACGCTTAGCTCCCCCGTCTTTAGGAGCGGCGAATCAAGGCGCAGATAAAGGGTATCCTCGCCGGGATGGACAAAGGTCTCGGTCTTAACGGGAATTCCCTTAACCGTAAATTCCGAACGGAGAACGCCTTCCCACAGGTCAAGTTCTTGCGTAACGGCCTTTGTGTTATCAAGCGAGAGGGGAGCGCCGCCCGCCCGTTCAAGGCCGACGATTCCCAGGTGGAACTTGTGGGCGTTTTGCCGCAGCCCCCTGAAAAGCGCTTCCTGGCCCGTCTCGTCCACCGCGTAAGCCGTGTTTCTGCCCCAGGTATCGAAGTTTTCAAGGCGAAGGGCCGAATCGTCTTTGGGCGCGTCCGCGTAGGAATGCCAGCCCCATTCCGCCATCGTGCACAGGGGAAAGGCGTCTTCGCCGGTGTTGTACTCGTTAAAGAAAGTCTGAAGGCCGGTAAAATCGGCGGTATAACAGAAAGCCCCGTTGCCTACGGAAAGGGGCGCGTCCCTTTCGACCTTATGGTAAACCGGATTGTGGCGCGTTATTGCCCGGTATCGGTCAAGCACGATGCGCCCCGGACCACCCGTCCTTAAGGGTAGCGCCGCACATCACGTCGAAGAGAGCGCGGGCGTCGCTTAAAGGCAGGGTCTGTACCGCGCTGTCGTGGGAAAAAACACGGAACGCCTT
>JAIRSS010000245.1 GCA_031255315.1 Spirochaetaceae bacterium | reverse complement strand
GAGATCAACAAACGCAATAAGCAGAAATCCTATAACTTTGATTTGCTGCCGAAAGGTATTTGGATAGCCAAACTGGCGGCCGTTGCCGTGGTACTCATGGCCTTTACTATTGTATTCGCCCTTTACCGGGGATTGCCGAACATTTTGATCGTCCTGGGGATTCTTATTGCCGGCTATCAGTTCGTCGCCTCAAGGACGGTCCAGGGCCGCCATATTTACGCTTTGGGGGGCAACGCAAAAGCGGCGAAACTTTCGGGGGTCAAAACCGAATGGGTTATGTTCTGGATATATACCAATATGGCGGTTCTTGCTTCGATAGCCGCCCTGGTTTTTGCCGCCCGTCTTAACGCCGCGACGCCCAAGGCGGGTCAGAATTTTGAAATGGACGCCATCGCCGCCTGCTATGTGGGCGGTTCGGCGGTATCAGGCGGTATAGGGACCATCATCGGGGCGGTAGTGGGCGGCCTCTTTATCGGTATTCTGAACAACGGGATGTCAATCCTGGGGGTCAGCACCGACTGGCAACAGGCGATTAAAGGTTTTGTCCTGCTTGCGGCGGTGGCGTTTGATTTGTATTCCAAGTCAAGGACTTCCCGGTAATCGTCAAGCGGCGGAACATCCCGGCGTAATCTGCGAATTACCAGCAATCTTGATTGCGGCAATCAAGGGATTGTGGTAATCAGAGATTACCGTCATCATGGAGAGTATCATGATTCAAACAGTAAAAGACGCGCGAGGTGGGGGCGCCACATTTCTTGGCGTTGAATTCGGTTCTACTCGTATTAAGGCGGTATTAATTGATAAAAATTATAATCCCCTTGCATCGGGGAGCTATGACTGGGAAAACAAACTGCTGAACGGGGTGTGGACGTACAGCCTTGACGATGTTTGGACCGGACTTCAAAGTTGTTTCCGGTCCCTGGCCCAGGACGCGGAAGCCCGCTGTAAGAAACCGGTAAACTGCCTGTCGCCGGCGGCCATCGGCGTCTCCGCCATGATGCACGGCTACCTCGTATTCGATAAAGAGGGACGGCAGCTCGCCCCATTCAGGACATGGCGGAACACGATGACCGAAAAGGCCGCGGCGGAGCTTACGGAGAAGTTCGGGTTCAACATACCCCAGCGCTGGAGTATTGCTCATCTCTACCACGCCGTTTTGAACGGGGAACCCCATGTAAAAGACATTGCCTTCCTCACCACCCTCGCCGGGTACGTCCACTGGAAGCTGACGGGTGAAAAAACGCTGGGCGTGGGCGATGCTTCCGGCGTCTTTCCTATTGACAGCGCTACTAATACGTATAACTCCCGGATGATCCGGCAATTTAACGAGTGTATTAAAGACCGGAATTTCGGCTGGAAACTAGAAGATATTCTCCCCGCCGTATTGAGCGCCGGAAAGAGAGCGGGAACCCTCAGTGAAGAGGGCGCGTTGCTGCTCGATCCCTCAGGGGGCTTGCCCGCGGGAATTCCACTGTGTCCGCCCGAAGGGGACGCGGGGACCGGCATGACCGCTACGAACAGTGTTGCGGAGCGTACTGGAAACATCTCCGCGGGAACATCGGTGTTCGCTATGACGGTGCTGGAAAAGGAACTTTCCCGGGTGTACACGGAGATCGACATGGTTACTACTCCCGGTGGAAAACCGGTAGCTATGGTGCACTGTAACAGTTGTACTTCGGATCTGGATGTTTGGGTTAACCTGTTCAAGGAAGCCGCGGAACTCTTTACCCCCAAAGTCGAAAAAAAGGAACTCTACGATCTGCTCTATTTCGAGGCTCTGAAAGGGGACGCGGACGGCGGCGGTCTTTTGTCCTACAATTACTATTCAGGGGAACCGGTTACCGGCCTTGAACAGGGAAGGCCGCTGTTTGCGCGTCTGCCCGACAGCCGTCTTACGCTGGCCAACTTCATGCGGACTCTCTTGTATTCGACGATGGCCGCCCTGAAAACAGGTATGAACATCCTTTTAAAGCAGGAGCGGGTGCGCCTTGACCGTCTGTTGGGGCACGGCGGGCTTTTCAAGACCGAAGGAGTGGGCCAGCGTTTTATGGCCGCCGCTCTGGGCGTCCCGGTAGGCGTAATGGCTTCCGCCGGCGAGGGCGGCGCCTGGGGCATAGCCCTTCTTGCGGCCTACATGCTTGAAAAAGGGGACCTGACGCTGGAAGCGTTCCTTTCGCAGAAGGTGTTCACGGCAAATTCCGGAACCTGGCTTGCTCCTGATGAAAAAGACGCGCGGGGGTTTGAGACATTTATGAAGCGGTATATGGAAGGACTGGCCATAGAACAGGCCGCGGTGGATCATCTGAAATGAGGACGCCTAAAATATGGGCGTTTTAAATACTGAGGCTGTTCCATCGAACCGAAGGTTCGATTTCAGTTTTGAAACAGCCTCATACTATCTATCAGGCGGGATGAAATGATTGACGTAAAAAAATGCGAATTCTGGTTTATCGTGGGCAGCCAGGACCTGTACGGGGACGAAACGCTGAAACAGGCGGCGGCTGACGCCCGGGTAATGGCTGAAGAGCTTGCCTGTGATCCGGCGCTTCCGGGGACGCTGGTACTGAAACCCCTAGCCGTTACCCCTCAAATGATACGGAAACTGTTCGCCGAGGCAAACGCGGCGGAAAACTGCGCGGGCGTCATCACCTGGATGCATACGTTTTCCCCGTCAAAGATGTGGATTCAGGGGCTTGCGGAAAACCGTAAACCTATCCTGCATCTCCATACCCAGTTCAACCGGGATATCCCCTGGGATTCTATAGATATGGACTTCATGAATCTGAATCAGTCCGCTCATGGAGACCGGGAACACGGTTATATTTACGCCCGTATGCGGCTTCCCCGGAAAGTGACGGCTGGATACTGGCGGGAAGGCGAAACGCGCCAGCGCATCGGGGTATGGATGCGGGCGGCGGCGGCGGCCCTGGACGGGAAGAACGCGGTGGTTCTGCGCCTGGGCGATAATATGCGGGAAGTAGCGGTTACCGAAGGCGATAAGGTGGAAGCTCAGATCCGGTTCGGCTGGCAAGTGAACACCTGGGGTATAGGGGAGCTTGCCGCCGCGTTCGCCGGGATACGCGACGGCGAGGCGGAAAAGCTGCTGGAGGAATACGAAGAACGGTACGATGTTGCGGAGGAAATAAAATCACCGGGACCGGCGCGCCAGGCGGTGCGGGAACAGGCCAAGATAGAAATCGCCCTCAAAGCCATGCTTGAGCGGGAAGGGGCCGGGGCTTTTACTACCACATTCCAGGATCTCCACGGGCTGCCTCAGCTTCCGGGCCTTGCGTCCCAGCGGCTCATGGAACAGGGTTATGGTTTCGGCGCCGAGGGGGACTGGAAACAGTCCATGCTGGTCCGGGCCGCCAAAGTTATGGCGGCGGGCCTTGCGGGGGGCGTTTCGTTTATGGAGGATTATACCTATCACTTCGAGCCGGGAAACGAAGCAGCCCTGGGCGCTCACATGCTTGAAGTGTGTCCCACCATTGCCGGCCACAAGCCCCGGGTGGAAGTGCACCCCTTGAGCATAGGCGGCAAAGCCCCGCCCGCGCGCCTGGTCTTTGACGCGGCGGCGGGTCAAGCGGTACTGGCTACGGTGATTGATTTGGGAAATCGTATGCGCCTGGTGGTTAACGAGGTTGAGGCCGTCGCCATTGAACGGGCCATGCCGAAGCTCCCCGTAGCCAGGGCCTTGTGGAAACCCTATCCAAACCTTAGGGACGCTGCGGAATCCTGGATACTCTGCGGCGGCGCTCATCATTCGGTTTTTACCACCGCTCTTACAGCGGAATACTTTCGGGACTGGGCGGAAATAATGGGAATCGAATTTGTTCATATCGGCAAAGACGCCAATCCTGTGCGCCTGAAAGACGAACTCCGCTGGGCCGACGCGTACTGGTCTGGCCGCTAAAACCATAACGGAAAGATACTGGCATGGATACATATAAGACGTTGAGAGAAGAAGCGTATGAGGCGAACCGGGAGATTCCCCGCCGGAATTTGGCGATCTATACCTGGGGCAATGTGTCGGCTTTTGATCCTGGCTTAGGGGTTTTCGCCATAAAACCCTCCGGTCTTCCCTATGAGGAATTAACGCCTGAGTCTATGGTGGTGATAGACGTGGAGGGGAAGGTTCTTGACGGGAAACTGCGGCCGTCTTCGGACACCGAAACCCACCGGGTCCTTTACCGGGAATTTCGGGGGATACGGGGGATAACCCATACCCATTCGACGTATGCTGTGGCGTGGGCCCAGGCGCGGAAGCCGGTTCCGGTCTTCGGCACAACTCATGCGGATTACGGGGCTCAAACCATCCCCTGCTCTGGGTATATGGACGAAGAAGCGGTCAAAAACAATTACGAGTTGGAAACGGGAAATCTCATAGTGGAGACGTTCCGGAAACAGGGTAAAAACCCGTTCCACCTGCCTATGGTCCTGATTGCGGGCCACGGCCCCTTTACCTGGGGGGACAGCGCGGCCCAATCTATTTACCGCGCCGCCGTACTGGAAGAAATCTGCAAGATGGCCTATCTGACGCTTGCTCTGGACCCCCATGCCGGTGAATTGCCTGAACACATCAAACGCAAGCACTGGGAACGGAAACATGGGCCGGACGCCTATTACGGACAACACGGGCGTTAACATGTCTTTTGGTATCAACGCCGGTATGCTGTGCGCGAAGTTTGTTCCCGCTTCATACCCCCGTTTCTTCGGCGGTATCGGCGGTTTTTACGCCTGGGGAATCTATACGTACCGGTGATGGTTTCGCCCCGGGCCCGCGCATAACTTGTTCGGACATATCTAAGTCCCGCAAAACCCGGTCAAGCAATGAAGCCCCGCCATTCGGACCCGCCGCGCTCCATATCTGGTAGTAGTGGTAAACGATGTTCCACTTGGGAAAATCGCGCGGCAGGCCGCGCCATGTACAACTTTCTTTGAGGATGTACAGAACCGCGCAAAAAATGTCATACAAATCGTATGTACGCGGACGCGTCGCCTTGCGGGCGGATTGCAATTCGTATTCTATCAACGAAAATTGTTCCCGGGTTATGTCGCTTGGATAGGCTGCTCTCATGCCGTTTTTACCTCCCTCTCGCTTTTTCCCCAGTATGCACCCGCCGGGAAATTTTGTAAAGATATTGAACGGGGGCTAATAAAAACCTTGCGCTCCTCACGTAATTTCTGGTATGGTTTTCATAACGAGAGCCTCCTTGTTTTGGTTGTCCCCACTGCCGCCCCGCAAGATTCCTTTCGTTTTTTCTCTCCTAATCCCCGGTTGTTTTTATTTCAGGGGTATTGGAAGAGATTCAGTAGCGCGATTATATAGAGAGGACCACGAAACATGAAAAATTTGAGTATAATTCCCCAACCGGCGTCGGTCACCTGTACGAAGGGCGTTTTTTATTGCACCGGGCGGCCAAAGACCGGCGGGGATCCGTGTTTTACGGCGGAAATGGCGGTGTTTGACGGGCAAATGCGGTCCATCTTCACCCGGGAAGATCCGGACGCATACATCACCGTAAAACGGACGCCCGGCGAAGAAAAGCGGGAATATTATACGCTGACGATCCTTCCCGGCGGCGCCGTCATTGAAGCGGCGGATAACGCCGGCGCGTACCGCGGCCTTCAGGTGATGCGCCAGCTTCTCATGACTATGGATAGGGAGGGAATCCCCTGCGCCGTCATTGAAGATTATCCCCGGTTCCACTGGCGCGGGTTAATGCTTGATTGTTCACGTCATTTCTTTACGGTTGCGTTTATCAAAAAACTTATAGACGCGCTTTCACTGCATCACATCAACAAATTCCATTGGCATTTGAGCGACGATCAGGGCTGGCGGCTGCCGGTTGAGAAGTACCCCCTGCTGACCGAAATCGGCTCGAAGCGCCGGGACAGCCGTTTTATCCGGGATGTGTATTACGGCGGCTTTTATACGGCCGCTGAAATTGCGGAGATAAGCGCCTGGGCCGCCGCCCGCCATGTGGAAGTCGTGCCAGAGATCGATCTGCCCGGCCATACGTCGTCCGTCCTTGCCGCGTACCCCGGTTTGGGGTGTACCGGCGGCCCCTACCGGGTGGAAGACCGGTTCGGCGTGTTTGACGATGTACTGTGCGCGGGGAACGAGGGGATTTGGGACCTGGCGGAGGCGGTTTTCGATACCCTCGCATCCCTGTTCTCATCAAAATATGTGCATATAGGCGGCGATGAGGTTAGTTTTAAACGCTGGGCGGAATGTCCCAAATGCCGGGAGAAAATGAAAGCATGGGACGTAAAAGAAGCATCCGGCCTGCAAGCCCGTATAACCGCGCGGTTTGCGGCCATGCTCGCGGAGCGCGGAAAGACCGCCATAGGCTGGGACGAGGTTATTGACAACGAAGAGGAGGCACAGAACCTCCCCCGCGGCCTGGTTATTATGTCCTGGCGCGGGCGCGCGGGAGGCGATCGGGCGGTAAAAATGGGGCGTCCCGTTATTATGACGCCGAACAGCGAGGGCTGTTACTTTGACTACCGGCAAAAGGATTCTCCCGAAGAGCCGGGGCAGCCTTTTTCCCAATCGCTTTCGCGGCTGTATGACTTCAATCCGGTTTCCGAAGGAATGACGCGGGAGGAATCGGCCCTTGTGTTGGGCGCCCAGGGCAGCCTGTGGACGGAGTACGTATACGCTTCCAAAATCGCCGAGTATATGATATTTCCCCGTATCTCTGCGCTTGCGGAAGCCCTTTGGACGCCTCAGGCGCATAAAAATTTCGAATCGTTTACCCGGCGGTTAACGGTCCATAACCGCCGGCTGGAAAATCTGGATATTTTATATTGCCGGTAGTACAGGATGGCGTTCCCACCCGCATGAACCGGACGGAAACGCGTTGATCCCGCCGGGGCGCCGTAACAAAATGAGCTCCAGGGAAGCGCGTTTCCTTAGTAAGGAGGATGATATGAAAAAAATTACCGAAGCGGTAAAAACCGTCTCCAGGCCGGAGAAAGTTTTGCAGTTCGGGGAAGGCAATTTTTTGCGGGCCTTTGCGGACTGGCAGATTGATATTCTCAATGAAAAGACGGATTTCAACGGTAATATCGTGATAGTCCAGCCCCTTGAGCAGGGAATGGGGGACCAGATAAACGCCCAGAAGGGGCTTTACACCACGGTGCTGCGGGGCGTTCAGAACGGCGAAACCGTTGAGAAATTCCGGCCCGTCTCGTCTGTGAGCCGCTGCCTTAATCCGTTTACCCAATTTGACGAGTACCTTCGCTGCGCGGAAAATCCGGATCTGCGGTTTGTGATCTCCAACACTACGGAGGCGGGAATCGCCTATACCGCGGAGGACCGGCTTTCCGACCGGCCCCCGCGTTCCTTTCCCGGCAAGGCAGCCGCGTTCCTGTTCCGGCGGTTTGAACATTTTAAGGGGGATCCGGCTAAGGCGCTGGTATTTATCCCCTGCGAACTCATTGATAAGAATGGGGACAAGCTCAGGGAACTGGTGGAACGGTATGCCGAAGAATGGCGGCTGGGGGAAGCCTTCCGCAGCTGGCTTGCTTCCTGCGATTTCTGCAACAGCCTGGTAGACCGTATCGTACCGGGGTATCCCAAAGAAGAGGCCGCCGCTCTTGGCGAAAAACTGGGTTATGAGGACCGGCTTTTGGCGGCGGCGGAAATCTTTCACCTGTGGGTTATTGAAACAAAAAACGATTACGCCGGGGAACTTCCCTTTCGCCGGGCGGGACTCAACGTAATACAGACAACGGATATGAGTTTCTACCGCACCCGGAAGGTACGCATCCTGAACGGCGCTCATACGTCCGGCGTTCTCGCGGCCTTCCTTGGCGGCCTTGATACGGTGGATCAGTGCGTCACGGATCCGCTGATTGTCAGCATGATGAAACGGGCCATATTCGGGGAGATTATTCCCAGTATGGAGGGCGGCCGCACGGAGCTGACCCAGTACGCCAACGATGTGCTTGAACGGTTTGCCAATCCCTACATAAAACACCGGATTCTTTCGATAGCCCTGAATTCGGTCTCGAAATTCAAGACCCGGGTGTTGCCGTCCCTGACCGGGTATTACCGGAAGACCGGCCAACTGCCGCCGGTTCTAACGTTTTCGCTGGCGGCCCTCATCGCCTTTTACAAGGGCGGCAATCCCGTGGGACGTGAGATGACCGGGAAGAGGAATGGTGCGGCCTATACTATTCAGGATGATGAAGCGGTGCTACACCGTTTCGCCGCCCTGTACGCCGAAGCCGGGGATGCCGGAGAATCCCCGGATCCCGGCGCGGTACGAAAAATTGCCGCCGCCGTTCTTGCCGCCGCGGACTGGTGGGGCGAGGACCTTCGCGTGTATCCCGGACTTGAAGACGCGGTAAGCGGGTATCTTGCGGCAATCTTGACGGACGGCGTCCGCCCGGTGATTGAGCGGCTCACGGCGGAATCATGAGCCGGGACGGTCAAATAGATCGGGGGTATCTATGATGAACGGAGGGGGGGAGATACTCCGTATTCATGAAGCCGATACCGTTGCGGTGGCGGTTCATCCGCTTAAAAAAGGCGGGCGGATTGAAGCCGGGGGCGTCGTCATTCAGGAGATTCTGGAAGATATTCCCCCAGGGCATAAAATCGCCCTGAAGCCGCTCGCCGCCGGCGAGCGGGTAATCAAATACGGCTGTCCCATAGGGGCGGCTTCCCAGGCGATCCCGGCGGGGGCGTGGGTGCATACCCATAACCTTCGTACCCTGCTCTCCGAAACCCCCCGGTATCACTATCGGCCGTTTAAAAAGGACTTCTCTGACGGCGCTTCTCCGGCAGCGGAGCTGCCGGGGATCGATGTGTTCCGGCGGGCCGACGGGCAGGCGGGGATCCGCAACGAGCTATGGATCATTCCGACGGTGGGCTGTGTAAACCGCACCGCCGAGGCCCTGGCCCGCTGGGGGGACGCGGCATTCTCCGGCGGGGTGATAGACGGCGTATACGCCTGGCCCCATCCCTACGGCTGTTCCCAGATGGGGAACGACCACGAGGCTACCCGCACTATCCTGGCGAACCTGGCAAAGCACCCAAACGCCGGGGCGGTCCTGATAGTGTCGCTGGGTTGTGAAAACAACACAGCCGCCGCGTTTCAATCGGCCTTAGGTCCGTACGCCGCCGACCGCAGCCGTATCGCGTTCCTCTCCACCCAGGAAGCAGAGGACGAGATTGCCGAAGGCAGGCGGCTTCTTACCGCCCTGGCCGCCCACGCGGAACAGGCCCGGCGGGAACCGGCGGGGTTTTCTGAACTCATCGTGGGGATGAAGTGCGGCGGGTCCGATGGGTTTTCCGGGGTTACCGCCAACGCCCTGACCGGGAAGGCGTGCGACATCCTTGCAGACGCGGGGGCTTCGGTTATCCTGACCGAAGTGCCGGAGATGTTCGGCGCGGAACAGATGCTCATGGACCGTTGTGAAAGCCGCGATCTATTTGATAAGACGGTTTCTCTTATCGAAGACTTTAAAGAGTATTACCGTTCCCATAACCAGGTGGTTTACGAGAATCCTTCGCCGGGGAACAAGGCGGGGGGCATCACCACGCTGGAAGAAAAATCCTGCGGCTGCGTTCAGAAGGGCGGCACGGCCCCGGTCCGGGGAGTGTACCGGTACGGGGACTACATCCCGCAGGAATCCGGGCGGAGGAAGGGGCTGGTCCTGCTTGAGGGGCCGGGGAACGACATTGTCTCAACGACCGGGATGACGGCGGCGGGGGCGCAGATCATCCTGTTCACCACGGGACGGGGTACGCCTCTGGGAGCGCCGGTCCCGACGCTTAAGATCGCCAGCAACACCGGCCTGGCGGGGAAGAAGGCGGGATGGATCGATTTTGACGCGGGGCCCGTCTTGGAATTCGGCACGGACATGTTGTGCCCTGATCTGCTGAGGCTAATCGCCGATGTTGCGTCGGGGCGCAAAAAAACAAAAAATGAAGTGAACGGGTACCGGGAAATCGCCATTTTTAAGAATGGGGTAACCCTTTAATTAGGTATAACAGGAGGCAGAGTATGCATCTAAACGGTAAAGCTTTTATGGACGAGGGTTTTTTGCTGGAAACCAAAACAGCCCAGGCTTTATATCAGGACGGGGCGAAAGACGCGCCGATTTATGATTACCATTGCCATCTTATTCCGGCTCAAATCGCGGAAAACAAGCAATTTGCCAATCTTACCGAGGTCTGGCTTGGGGGGGATCATTACAAGTGGCGGATGATGCGCGCCCTGGGCATTGATGAATCGTTCATAACCGGCGGCGCCCCGGCGTATGAAAAATTTCTGGCCTGGGCGCGGACGGTGGAAAACCTGATAGGGAATCCCCTCTATCATTGGACCCATCTGGAATTGCAGCGGTATTTCAATATTTATGAACCCCTTACCCGGGAAAGCGCCCCGCGGATCTGGGCGGCGGCCAATGACCTGCTTCAAAAACCGGAATTATCCGTTAAAGGCATTTTTGAGAAATTTAACGTGTATGCCGTGGGCACGACGGATGATCCCGCCGATTCTCTGGAATACCACGCGGCGATAGCCGCGGGAAACGCGCCTATCGGCAATATTACCGCGAAGGTGATCCCCTCGTACCGGCCTGACAAGGCGCTGAACATCGACCTGCCTGGATTTGCCGCGTATATCAAAACCCTCGCCGGGGCAAGCGGCGCACCCATCGCGTCAGTCGCCGGTGTGCTGGCGGCGCTGGAAAACCGGCTGGATTTCTTTGCCGCCCAGGGCTGCCGCGCGTCGGATCACGCCCTGGAATATCCGCCCTTTGTAATCGCGCCGGATGAGGAAATCGAAAAAACCTTTCAGGACGCTCTGGCGGGAAAGGCGGTGTCCCAGAAAGCAGCGGACGCGTATAAGACCAAGGTCCTCTGCGCCCTGGCGGGATTCTACGCGAAACGGAACATCGTTATGCAGCTCCACCTGGCGGCGATCCGGAATTTCAACGGGCGGATGGTTAAACAGCTTGGGCCGGATACGGGCTACGACGGGGTGCATGACCGCGAACAGAGCGCAAATCTTGCCGCCCTGCTTAACCATATGGAATCGTCCGGTCCTCATCCGGTCCTGCCGAAGACCATACTCTACACGCTGAATCCCAAGGACTATTACCCGCTGGCTACGATCATGGGCGGGTTTCAGGACAACTACAGCGCGGCGGAAAACCGGCACGGCATACAGGGCAAGATACAACTCGGTTCGGCCTGGTGGTTCTGCGATCACCGGGACGGCATGGAAGAGCAGATGCGCATCCTGGCCAATGTCGGCGTGCTGCCCGCTTTTGTGGGGATGCTTACCGATTCGCGCAGTTTCCTCTCCTATCCCCGGCATGAATATTTCCGCCGGATACTCTGCAACCTCATCGGGCGCTGGGTTGAAAACGGGGAGTATCCCGCCGATATGGATATGTTGCGGAAGATAGTGCGGAATATCTCGTTTGGAAACGCAAAAGAATATTTCGGTTAAGGCAGACTCTTTGGCTCCCCGGGGAGGGCTTGCCGCATTGACTCCTCCGTTGATTCGCTGTCAGAAGGGGAGGCGTTTTCAGTACGTTGCAGGTACCTGACGTAGCCTGTGGTATAGGGAGTGAACGCGTGGCGCAGCAACACACGGGAGAAATCGTCTGATTCGGCGGGGAGGTCAAGAATGACGCGGGTGATTTCACCGGAGGAGACCGGGAGGCGGGAGAGAAGGGCCTCTCCTATGCCGAGGCTGCGGTATTCGGGGCGGACTTCCAGGGCGGTAACCCGCAGGGCGTCCCCCCGAATTTCGGCGGTCAGGCAGCCCGCAAATTCGCCGGCGCCGGTTTCAGCGATGACGGCCTGGTCTCCGGGGAATATCCAGTCTCTGGTACGTTCCGCAACAAAGGACCGGACAGCTTTTTCCGGGACCTTGTTTTGCGCAAGGATTTCCCGCAATTCGGTGATGTATTCACGATGGAGAGCCTGAGCCGCCTCCTGATCTTCAGGTACGGCGTCCCTGAAACAGAAATCTTCCAGTACCAGGTCTCTGGTTTCCTCAGGCTCGGCGCCCAGACGTTTCAGACCCCATTCCTCCCGCAGTCCGTTGTACCAGTCCATGATAACCTTCCGCATTTCCCGGTTTTTAAAGGCGAACCACCGTTGTTCCGCTTCGGGGTATTCGGCCATGACATCTTTGAAAGCCCGGAATACCCCCCGGCCCTTGTCCAGGGCGGCGGTCAGTTTGTTCCGGATGATCGTGTTCTTAAAACCCGCGGTGAACCGCTCCATGAGCCTGAAACCTTCGGATGAATCCCATTCCGGCAAGGGAATACGCGGGTCGTCTTCATCGTCCAGGTCTCCGCCAGGTTCCGCGTCCCCTTCGGGAATAACCAGCCCGTTCCGGGTATCCAGGCGGAACATCCTGTTTTGGTCCTCCATAGCGAACAGAATGGCGTCAACAAGCGCTTCGGTTAATTCAAACTGCATAATTTATTTTAGGAATGAAGCGTTCCGCTCGTCAAGATAAACCGTCCTAGGAGTTTGTTGCGCTTCGCGCGTGAAATCCCAAGGGAAGAGAGGATAGCGGCAGCCCGGTGATTTGGAGGAACGCGACAGAACTTCACTGGAGAGAATTTCCGGGCAAGAGGGCGGCATGTATCAACGGTAGGCCGGGACGAAGCGCCCATAAAGAAGTATATCCAGGAAAAAGAAGATGGAGACAAGCACTAAGATCATCCCTTGAAATGTTGAGCCGGTTCCAGCGATTCGGTTGATTAAAACCGGGTTGAACAGGTATTCTGAAGAACCGTGAAAAAGTCTCCGCAAAAGAAAGCGGCGCCTGTCAGGAAGAAAAAAAACGCCGCCTCAAAACGAAAGCAAAGCAGACAACTGACCCCGGAAGACGGAATTCGGGCTGCGCTTTTTACGGGGATATTCATTGCTGTAACCATCGCGGTATTCCTGGTTCTGTTTACCCTGTATGCCGCCTGGTCCGCACATGAAACCGTAGACCCCCAGCCGCCCGCCGCGGAGGAAGCGGCGCAGGAAGCGGCGCAAGAAGTGGAGGAGGAAGCATCTCCGGCGGCCCCGGATGAACAGCCCCCGCAAATTGCGCCGTTTCCTCCTCCGCCCCCGGCTGACCAGACGACTGAGGTTCCCAACGCCACGCCGCCGCCAGCCGGGACCTCTCCTGCGGCCCCTGCGGAACGGCCTCCGCAAATTACGCCGCTTCCTCCTGCGCCGAAATCCGCGCCGCCTCCAGCCAGCCGGACGACCGGGGTTCCCAACGCCGCGCCGCCGGCTAGGACCGTGCCGGCGGTCCCGCCGGAACCTGCGCCGGAATACCGGGGGACTGTGGTCTTTGTTATTGACGACGCGGGGAACAATCTTCGGGAACTGGAACCGTTTCTGCGGTTTCCCGGCCCCCTGACAATAGCGGTTCTGCCCGGGCTGCCCTACTCGGCGGAGGCGGCGCGGCGGATACGGGCCGCCGGGAAAGAGGTGTTCCTCCACCAGCCGATGGAAGCCCAGGGAGGGCAGTATCCCGGACCCGGAGCGGTGTACGCCGGAATGAACAGGGAGGAAATTCGCGCGGTTATTCAGCGGAACCTGGATGAACTCGGGCCGGCGGCGGGGATGAACAACCATCAGGGATCGCGGATCACTATGGATGAAGAGATAATGGAAACTGTACTTTCCCTCTGCCGGGAACGGGGAATTGTCTTTCTGGATTCCCGGACAACGGCGGATACGGCGGCGCCCCGGGCGGCGCGGCGGCTGGGGATTGCCATAAGCGAGCGGGATGTGTTTCTCGATAACGAACAGGACCGGAACGCCATGATCCGCTCGGTTTCCCTGGGGCTTGAGAAGGCGGCGGCTGCGGGGGCCGCGGTTATGATAGGCCACGCCTGGTCGCCTGACCTGGCCGCGCTTCTTACAGAACTCCACCCCGGTTTAATCAGCCGGGGCTATTCCTTTGCCACCGTTTCGCAGTTTATGAAAGAAGAGGGGCGGAATAGGAAACCCGGAACATCCCGGTACGTCGCGAATCATGACTAGGAGTTTGGTGCGCTTCGCGCTTAACCCCCCCCATCGCCGATCCGGCGATTTTTTACCCTACGCGCAGGACGCGGTATTTAATCTTTTTTCCATACATATCCCAGGCCCACGCTCATTTGATTAAGCCCGTAGGTGGTATAATCAATTTCCTCGCCTGCAATGTATTGGTATTTTACCTGGGCGTATAAATACCATAATTTTAGAAACAGGCCGGCGGACAGCGCCAGTTTCATCCTGTTGGCATCATTGCCGTTTTCTATCCATATTTTGTTGGTTCCATTGGAACTATTTTCAGTAAACAATGCGTACTCCCGCCTATATTCAAAACCGGCCCCAATGTCCACCCAGAGAAAGGATTTAATAATATTAATATTTAGACCTAAAATACAATTCCACGTAAACGCGGTTTTTTTCCCTTCGTCCCCGGTGTACTGATACCCGGCTCCCCCGTTGTATACCGTATTGTCTCTATACGACATGCTGCCGGACCGGGTGTATCCTTCAAAATCCGGGGGGCCGAGTTCATTATCAATAAAAAGAGAAACCCCCGTATTTAAATTCCCCAGCGAAACGCCGATGGGGGCGTTCAGGGAACCTAAATATCCCAGATAAAACCCTTTGGGGAATATTCCCAACGCGGTCTTGACGGTTCTAATAGCGGAGTCTTTTCGTTCCCGGGCTTCTATGGATTGCCGTTTAGCCCGCTGGGCGGCCTGCGAATTCGGCAGGTATGATTCCATCTTGTCGTCATGGGCTATTTTTGTGCTGCTTGATCCCAACAACGCCGCCGTTCTGACATCAAGCAGTTTGATGCTGAAATTGTACCCGTCAACCATTTCGGTTACGGCGTCGGCCACAATGATTTGGGCTCCGGTTTTTTGCCCGATTGATACCATGGTCTCATCGCTCACCTCGCCGGAATATTGAAACGTAATTTCCTTTTGAATCAAATCGAGTTTGCTGCGATCAACAAAGGTAACTTTTTTCTGGTTGTTGACGAGAAAATCAGGAAATCGTTCCATTATATAATCTGACAAAACGGTACTGCCGGATTGTATGTTCACAACCGCTAAAATGGAATTATCCGGCGCTCTATCGATAATGTACGCCGATTCCCGTTCAATGGCTTCATCTAAAGTATCGACGGCGTACACGGCGCTCCATGTCAGGCACAGCATGATAAAACACGCCGCTTTTCTGTAGACCTTCACCATTTTTCCTTCCTTGACGGCATACTATAGTGTACTTGTTTTCCCTTGTCAACGAAGGGCTGGAAACCCGGGAACGCGCTGCGGAGCTGTAAGCGGGCGTCCGGCTCATGGGGCGGTGAATCTTACCTATATTTGACAATTCCCCGTCGGAAGATTTGACATTCCGGGGCTACCTTAACGGCATAGACAGCCGGACCGGATTTTTTCCGGCCCGGCGCATACCAGTAATGGAGGAATAAAAATGAAGAATGCGTTAATTCCGGCAATGGCGGTCCTTTTGGCCCTGAACGGGTGGGCCCTCGGCGGAAAACAGGCTTCGGGGT
>JAIRSS010000274.1 GCA_031255315.1 Spirochaetaceae bacterium | reverse complement strand
GATTCTATTCCCGGTTGGGAGGAACGGCTTGCCGCAGGGGAAATTATTAACGGCCCTGTGCACGACCTGTCGGAACGGGAACGGGCGCATCTGGAACCCCTGGATGTCAAGTCCATCCTGATTGTTCCCCTGTTTTTGAAGGAAGGATTTTGGGGCTTTGCCAGTTTTGACGACTGCCGCCAGCAACGGAATTTCCTGGAGGAAGAGGTAACGATACTACGGTCCGGCGCTATTATGCTGATTAACTACATCCAGCGCAACGAGATGGCCCGGCGGCTCAAGATCGCCTTTGAGGAGGCTAACGAGGCAAACCGCGCAAAAAGCGAGTTTCTGGCGAATATGAGCCACGAAATCCGCACCCCGATGAACGCCATTATCGGCATGACCGCCATCGCTAAATCTTCCGCCGATATAGAACGAAAGGATTACTGCCTCTCAAAAATCGAAGACGCATCCAATCATCTTCTGGGGGTTATCAACGATATACTGGACATGTCAAAAATCGAGGCGAATAAATTTGAGCTTTCTCCTGTGGAATTCATATTCGAAAAAATGCTCCAGCAGGTAGTCGGCGTGGTTACCTTCCGGGTGGACGAAAAACACCAGCGGTTTTCGGTTTATATCGATAAAAGAATACCCGGCGCGCTCGTTGGAGACGATCAGCGGCTTGCCCAGGTGATAACGAACCTGTTGAGCAACGCGGTTAAATTCACCCCGGAAAACGGTTCCATCAAATTGAACGCCGGCTTTGTAAAAGAAGAAAACGGCGTCTGCACCCTTCAAATTGAAGTGAGCGATACCGGCATAGGCGTCAGCCCGGAGCAGCGGAACCGGCTGTTTACCTCCTTCCAGCAGGCCGAAAGCAGCACTTCCCGCAAATTCGGCGGGACGGGGCTGGGTCTTGTAATTTCAAAACGGATAGTGGAGATGATGGGCGGTAGGATTTGGGTGGAGTCTGAAGTAAACAGAGGTTCCACCTTTGCCTTTACGGTCCAAATCCTTCGGGGCCAGGCGGCTGCGGATACGCCGTGCCCCGGCGTAAACTGGAGCAATGTCCGTATTCTGATGGTAGACGATGATCCGGCTGTCAGGGACTATTTCCTGGAAATCGTTCAGGACGGCTTCGGCGTTTCCTGCGACGCCGCCGCGGACGCACGGGAAGCGCTGGGTTTTATCGGAAACGCGGGAACCTACAACATCTATTTTATCGACTGGAAAATGCCCGGCATGAACGGCATAGAGCTTACCCGCAAAATTAAGGAAATGGAATCCCGGAATTCGGATTCAAAAAATTTGGAATCCCCCGGTTCTAAATCGGTGGTGATCATGATTTCCGCCGCCGAGTGGAGCGAGATCGAGGCTGACGCGAAACGCGCGGGGGTAAACCGGTTCCTCTCCAAACCCCTGTTCCCGTCGAGTATTGCGAATATCATCAACGAATGCCTCGGTACGGGAACCCGTACCGCCGGTACCACGGATCAGAACCACACCTACGATAATTTCGAAAACTTCCGCGTCATCCTGGCCGAGGACGTGGAAATTAACCGGGAAATCGTACTAACCGTTTTGGAGCCGACCAAGCTGGCTATAGACTGCGCGGAAAACGGCGCGGCTACGCTGCGGCTTTTCCAGGAAGCGCCCGAAAAATACGACTTGATTTTTATGGATGTTCAGATGCCCGAAATGGACGGGTACGAGGCCACCCGGCGCATCAGGGCGCTTGAACAGGAACGTCGTCTGAAAGACACGGCGGGCAGTCCGCCGGATGGAACGCCGGAACACGCACAGGGAATCCCCATAATCGCCATGACCGCCAATGTATTCCGGGAAGACATTGAAAAGTGCCTTGCCGCCGGTATGAACGATCATTTAGGCAAACCCCTTGACCTTGACGAGGTTTTGGCAAAACTGCGTAAATATTTGCGTCCGGCCTGAAGGCCGTCTGGGGCTGTTCCCAAACTAATTGACACAGGTTCCCGTTTTACGGTACTTCTATAGTCATGCATATATATGTCGATGAACTCAACGCCCGTTTACGCGGGACGGCGGCTGAAGGGCTTTTATCCGGATTAGGCCGCCGTTTGTATTTCCCCCGGCGGGAAACTCTAAAGAACAGATAACGTGCGTACACGGTACTATCAACGGCTTATCCTGGCTTTCGTTCTGCCTTTGTTCAGCGCCTGCGCTCTTTTAGAGGCGCCCCTGGGGTTACTGGGATTCGGAGAAACCGCCGCGGCTGTCCTCTGGACAGACCGGCCTGAATTTGCCCTGTACGCTGAAAATTTTAATTCCAGCCAGAACCGGTATAAAATTGAGGTGCGGTATTTTGAATCCCTGGCGCAGGCGCTGAAGGATTCCGGGGAGAATCCAGATATCGCGGTTGGAAGCTGGCTAAAAAGCGCCTCTACCCGGACGCTGTTCCGGCCTCTGGATAATCTTCTCAAGAACAAGTCTCTTGATCCCGCCTCTTTTTATTCGCATATCCTCAACCTGGGCCGCATAGACGGCACGCAATATCTGTTCCCGGTTTCGTTCAATATCCCCGCCCTGGTTTTTTCACGGGAAAACAGCGGGCTTCTTTCCAACTTCTTCGTAACCGGCCTTGAAGAAATCAAATCCCTTGGCAAGGAGTATAACCGCAGACTTAATAGTTCTTTTTCCCGAATGGGCTTTTCTCCCTCATGGAGCAACGAATTCCTCTATATAACCGCCGCGCTGTTCAACGCATCGTTCCGGGAAGATTCTCCTCTTACATGGGACGCCCAGGCCCTGGAAGAGGCTGTCCTCTACATCCGGGAATGGATACAGGAGGTGAATGGCGGCATTGAGGCGGAAGACGACTTTGTTTTCAAGTATTTCTATGATCCCCCCTCAAAATTGGCTGTTATGGGACGGATTCTCTTTACCTATATGGACAGTTCCGGGTTCTTTACGTTAAGCGAGGAACAACGGTCTAATCTTGACTTCCGCTGGGTTGCGGAAAATGACCGTATCCCCCTGGTGGAAGACATGACGTATTTTGGCCTCTGTAGGGGCGGGAAAGCGGGAAAAGCATCCACAGCTTTTACCCTATGGTTTTTCCAGGAAGAAACCCAGCGGCTCCTTATGGAAAGAAGCAGAACCAACCGGTTGAACGAAACTCTTTTTGGTATAGCCAACGGGTTTTCCACCATCAAAACCGTTACTGAACAGGTTTTTCCTCAATACTACCCCGGTCTCCTCGGCCACATGCCGCCGGAAACGTTTCTTTTGCCCCCAAACGTCCTCCCTGGAAACTGGCCGGCCCTCAAAGAACGGGTTATTCTTCCCTACCTTCATGACCGTATATACAGCCCCTCCTTGGAGGAAGACCGTTCCCTGGAACGCAGTCTCGCCGACTGGATCAGGGCCAACCAGGGATTGTAACGGGGGAACGTGCGGCTGTCTAACAGGTAAATCCGGGCCGGGCGATTTTCCTGCAAATTAAAACTTTTCTCATCTTTTTTTTTCTCGCTCCGATATTGAAAATAAGGAGCTAAAAAATGATTTCAGCGACAATCCCAATCTCTTCCTTTCCCAGTATAGGATATGCCATGTCCGCCCCGCGGAACGAAAGAATGCCTTTGCCGGTGGCTCCGGCCAATTATCTCTATTCTCATTTTAAACATGTTTTCGGAGTGCCCGCCCCGGAAGGAAGCCGGGGGGTAGCTGTCAATAAGCTCAAGATTTTGGATGTTTTGATTGAACATCTCAACCAAAGAAAAAAGCAGCCGACGGTGGATATTGAATCCTCTCCCTCTGAGAGCCGGATAGACGCGCTTATTGAACACTATCGCTCTCAAATCCGCCAGACTAAAGCGGTCAATATGGCTATGCCGTATGTTTCTCATGCGGCGATTCCCACCGGGGTGCTTTTCGATCTGGTTGCCTGACAGCCGGGGGATGTCCCGGGACGGGGTCTCGTATTCTCTCACCACCGTGAACCGGTTCTGCGCCATAATCCCGTAACTCGTGAAGCCCTGTGGATTTGGGTTGTACCATAAAAATTACCGCCGTCTTCCCTCGCCCTCTTGCGGTGAATTCTTTGTTTTTGTAGTATCTATATCAGAAATTAATCTATTGTGTATTGATTTCCCCTATTTGATGTTTACTTTTATATAACGCAAGGAGTTTCCATGAAAGTAGAAGAACTAAAACACGCCAAATTACGGCAGTGGATTGAAGAGGCGGCTGCCCTCATGTCCCCTGATGCTGTGGAGGTCTGTGACGGATCCCAGGCCGAGTACGACCGGATGATCAAAATTACCCTGGACGCGGGTCTGGCTACTCCCTTAGCAAAGCGTCCCAACAGTTTCCTGTTTCGCTCTGATCCTTCCGATGTGGCCAGGGTGGAAAACCGCACCTATATCGCCAGCAAAAGCAAGGACGACGCCGGCCCCACGAATAACTGGATCGATCCGGAGGATCTCAAGAAAACCATGACGGACCTCTACCGGGGCAGCATGAAGGGCCGGATCATGTACGTCATCCCCTTCTCAATGGGCCCGGTGGGTTCGGACATCGCTAAAATCGGTATCCAGATCACCGATTCCCCGTATGTTGTAGCGAATATGCATATTATGACCAGGGTGGGGGTCAAAGTTTTGGATGTGTTGGGAACCGACGGTTTCTATGTGCCGTGTTTCCATTCGGTCGGTAAACCCCTCGGCCCCGGCGAAACGGACAATGGTAAGTGGCCCTGCGCTCCTATGGAACACAAGTACATCAGCCACTTCCCCGAATCCCGTGAAATCTGGTCCTACGGCTCAGGCTACGGCGGCAACGCCCTCCTGGGGAAGAAATGCCTGGCTTTGCGTATCGCTACGGTTCTGGCTCGGGACGAAGGCTGGCTGGCGGAGCACATGCTCATCCTCAAGATCACCAACCCCGAAGGAAAAGTTAAGTATATCACCGGCGCATTCCCCTCAGCCTGCGGCAAGACCAACCTGGCCATGCTCATCCCCACCCTTCCCGGCTGGAAGGTTCAGACCGTGGGCGACGACATTGCCTGGATGAAGTTCGGCGCCGACGGCCGTCTCTACGCCATCAACCCCGAAGCGGGTTTCTTCGGTGTTGCCCCGGGGACCAACAACGAGTCCAACCTCAACGCTATGGAGTCCATCAAGCAGAACACCATCTTCACCAACTGCGGCTTTACCGAAGACAGCGACATCTGGTGGGAAATGATAGGCCACGGCGCTCCCGGCAAGGAAATTGTTGACTGGAAAGGGATAAAACGCCCCGCCCCCCAGACCGACAGGAGTCCCAAGGGTGAAGAAATCGCCCATCCCAACGCCCGGTTTACCGCGCCCGCCCGGCAGTGCCCGGTTATCGCCCCGGAATGGGAAGACCCCAAAGGGGTGCCTATCAGCGCGTTCCTGTTCGGCGGCCGGCGGCCCAGCACCATTCCCCTGGTAAACCAGAGCAAAAACTGGATCCACGGCGTGTTCATGGGCTCCATCACCGGCTCGGAAGTAACCGCAGCGGTCATCTCCGACCAGGTCGGCCAGGTGCGCCGGGACCCCTTCGCCATGCTCCCCTTCTGCGGCTATCACATGGGCGACTACTTTAAGCACTGGATCAATCTAGGCCAAACCCACGATGAGAGCAAACTGCCCAAAATATTCTTCGTCAACTGGTTTCGCAAGGACGCAAATGGTACGTTCATGTGGCCCGGTTACGGCGAAAACTCCAGAGTCCTGTCCTGGATCTTCGACCGGTGCGACAATAAAGACAACTTCGTGGAAACCCCCATCGGCAACCTTCCCAAACCGGACGCTATTGCGCCGCCCAAGGGAATCAGCGCCGAAACCATGAAGGAGCTTTGCTCGGTGGACATCGAAGGCTGGAAGAAGGAAATTGCCGACGTCAGGCGGAACCACTATCCCAAGTTCGGCGAGAAGCTCCCGAAAGAGCTGTATGCGGAACTGGACGCTATCGAGAAGCGGCTTAACGGATAAAAACAGTACGAAAGGGACGGGGGAATGAGGCCGGCCTCATTCCCCCGTCCTCCCTTCAATTCCATTCCATGTGGGGCGATTCCTGGGTTGCTTTTTCATTCATATTCCGCAGGCGGCGGGAGATGTCCCGGGCAAGATTCATAACAATCAGGGCAAATGCTTTACTATTGTTTTTGTAAATTTGGTGTAAATTATGGTTTGAGATAGACAGTACCTTTGCCGGGGTTAGGGCTTGGATGGTTGCCGTCGAAGGCATCACGTCCAGGACCTCCATCTCCCCAAATGTATCCCCTTCTTTAAATTGAAAAAGGATAATCCCCCGCTTTATAGCCGCTGCCCTGCCCTCAAGAATAAAATATATTTTGTCGTTAGGGGATCCTTCGGTGATAATCGCGTCTCCCGGCTTATACGTTTCCTGTTCCATAAAGGGAATGATTTCCCCGATTTGCTCCTCCAAGAGCCCGCCGAAAAGGGAATAATGTTGTAACGCTGAAGGAGCTATCATACCATTTTTATTATGGGAGGGATTATTCTTTTCCGTCAAGGGTTCGCTCTTTCGCCGCCTTTAGATGTTAAATTTGAAGAACATCACGTCTCCATCCTGAACCTGGTATTCCTTGCCCTCCATACGGTATTTGCCCGCTTCTTTAATTTTAGCTTCCGTACCGTATCGAAAGATGTCCTGGCAGGAGTAAACCTCGGCCTTGATAAAGCCCTTCTCAAAGTCGGTATGGATGACCCCGGCGGCCCGGGGAGCGGTGTCTCCGGCGTGTATGGTCCAGGCCCGGCATTCATCGGCCCCGGCGGTGAAGAAGGTCCGCAGTCCTAAAAGCCGGTAGGCGGCGTGGACCAGAATGCCCAACCCCGATTCCTCAAGGCCCAGGTCCCCCAGAAAAGCGAGCTTTTCCGCCTCATCGGTAATATCCGCAAGTTCCGCCTCGAATTTTCCGCAAATAACCACGGCTTCCGAACCTTCCGCACGGGCCCGCTTCCTTACGGCTTCCACGTAGGGGTTCGGGGACGCACCCTGCCCTGCCGCCATGCCGCGTATGGCTTGTTCGTCCACGTTGCAGACGTAAAGCATCGGTTTCATGGTGATAAAATGACAGTCGTAAACCGCCTCTTTTTCATCGTCCGTCAGAGCCGCCGACCGGACGGGCGTTCCCTGTTCCAGTCCGGGGCCTATCTTGTCCAGAACCGCAAGCACGGTCTCCGCCAGCTTCTGTTCGTTTTTGCCCTGGACCTTGAGGCTCCGCTGCGCCCGTTCCCGGCGTTTGGCCAGAGTTTCCAAGTCCGCCAGGGCCAGTTCCACGTTGATGGTCTCCATATCTGAATCGGGATCAATACGGTTATTTACATGAACGATATCCGGGTCGTCAAAGCAACGGACCACCTGGGCGATGACCCCCACCTCCCGGATATGGGAAAGAAATTGATTCCCCAGGCCCTCTCCCTTGGACGCGCCTTTGACCAGCCCTGCAATATCGACGAATTCCACCACCGCCGGGATAGTCCGTTGAGGTTTAAAAATTTCCGTAAGTTTCGTAAGCCGGCTGTCGGGTACGTTGACAACCCCCACATTGGGATTGATCGTACAGAAAGGGTAGTTCGCCGCTTCCGCGTGGGCTGAACTCAAGGCCGAAAAAATAGTGGACTTCCCTACATTAGGAAGCCCTACAATACCGCAGTTTAAAGCCATGCCGTATTGTACGGTTACAGCGGACGCGCCGTCAAGGAGCCGAGTCTATGGCCGGTCCATGGTGGGCGCAGCAGATAGCTGCGGCCAGGGCGTCGGCGGCGTGGTCGGGCCTGGGGATGTCGTCCAACCCCAAGAGAAGGCGGACCATCTCTTGAATCTGGCGTTTATCTGCTTTACCACCGCCAATTACCGCCTGCTTTATGGTATTAGGGGTGTATTCCCCTACAACAAGGCCCCTTTGCGCCAGGGCAAGGGAGAGGACCCCCCGCGCCTCCGCCACAGCAATCGCGCTGGTTACGTTACGGCCAAAATAGAGGGTTTCCACCGCGGACTCCGCGGGGTTGTAGGCTTCCAGGACGGAACAGAACTGCCGGTAGATAAAAAAAAGGCGTTCCGCCCGGGGGCAGTCCGCCGTAGTTTCAATACAACCATGGGCAATATACCGAAGCCGTTGATTGTCAAATTCAAGGACCCCCCAACCGGAAGAAGCCAAGCCCGGATCCACCCCGATAATCCGGCGGTTAAACTGGGAACGGACGGCCCTCCCGGAAGGAAGAACAATCGCCCGCTTACTCAGCCTCAAACCCCTCGGGAATTGCCACGTTGGAATAGACGTTTTGAACGTCGTCGTTGTCTTCCAGCCTTTCGATCAGTCTAAGCGCTTTAGCGGTACCCTCCGCGTCAAGGGAAACTTCCGCTTCGGCTATCATGCTGATCTCGGCGCTGGTGGTTTCCAGGGATTTGGCTTCCAACGCGGCTACCACCGGCTCAAAATCCTCCGGAGCGGTAGTAACTTCAATAACCCCCCCGGAAAGCGCTACGTCCTCGGCGCCCCCTTCCAAAGCGACTTCCAAAACCTGATCCTCAGTGTACTTCTCCCCGTCAAGGGTGATGATACCCTTGCGGGTAAAGAGCCGGGAAACCGATCCCGCGGTTGCAAGGGATCCGCCGGCCCGGGTCAGGATATTTCGCACATCCGCCGCGGCCCGGTTCTTGTTGTCCGTCAGAACTTCAATAAGGACCGCTACCCCGCCGGGGGCGTAGGCCTCATAGGTCAATTCTTCGTAGTTGACTCCCTCAAGTTCTCCGGTCCCCTTTTTAATCGCCCGGTCTATATTGTCTTTAGGCATATTGGCGGTCCGGGCCTTGAGAATGGCGGTCCTGAGCCGGGGATTTCCATCGGGATTGCCTCCGCTCATGCGCGCGGCAATGGAAATTTCTTTGATAAGTTTTGTGAACATCTGGCCGCGCTTGGCATCGGCGGCTCCTTTTGCGTGTTTAATAGTTGCCCATTTACTGTGTCCGGACATGACAACTCCTTCCGTGTAAAAACATTAAATTTAAGCGTTCCCTATACATAGCACAAGAAGAAAAAATATGTCAACCTCTTGCCGCGCCGTCCGGCAATTTGGCATTGTTGAAGGGGGATAGCCGCCTTAAAATAAATCCGATAAAGAAATTATGAGCAAGAATTTTATCTTAGACGGGACGGTTTATTCTTCGGAGGCTCCCCGCGTTCCCTTGATCATCGCGGAACTGGGTACAAGCCACGGGGCGGACCCGGTCAAGGCCAGGGAACTCGTGGACGCGGCGGCTCTTGCGGGGGCGGGGTGCGTCAAATTCCAAATGGTTTATGCCGATGAGATACTCCATCCCAATACTGGAGAGGTTGTCCTGCCCGGCGGTCCGGTTAAGCTCTACGATACCTTTAAGCGCCTGGAAGTCCCGCTTTCATTCTACTCCAACATGAAGGAGTATACAGAATCTAAGGGGCTCTTCTTTCTTTGTACCCCTTTCGGCCCCCGCAGCGCTCGTGAACTTTGGGAACTACAGCCAAAGGCCGTAAAGGTAGCTTCCCCTGAACTCAATTACACCGCGTTGCTGAAACAGATTGCCGGGTACAATCTGCCCGTCTTCCTTTCTACGGGAGTCTCCAAGCTGGGGGATATTGAAACGGCCCTGGGATGTTTCCCGCCCGAAAGAGTCTGCCTTCTCCACTGCGTTACCGCCTACCCCGCTCCTGAGAGAGAGTACAATCTTAGGACGCTGGAAAGCCTTGGCGCGGTGTTCGGGACGGCGGTAGGACTAAGCGATCACAGTACAGACCCGGAATTAGCGCCGGCCCTGGCTGCGGCTATGGGAGCTGTTGCTGTGGAGAAGCACTTTTGCATGAGCCGAAACGATCCCGGTCTGGACGACCCTATTGCGCTGCCTCCTGATTCCTTCGCCCGCATGGTCAGGGCGGTAACCCGCGCCGCCGCCATGAGCCGGGAGGAGGTGATTGCGGCGTATTCCCGCGAACGGGGAGAAGACCTGGTTCGCGCCGTCTTGGGGGACGGAGTTAAGCGGCTGGCTCCCTCGGAACAGGCAAACTATGAGCGGACCAACCGATCCCTCCACGCCCTGCGGGACATAGCGGAGGGAGAGATCATAGAGGCCGGCATGACAGGAATCCTCAGAACCGAGAAGGTCCTGCGCCCCGGGCTTCCCCCTTCCTGGGCGGAGAGGATCATAGGGAGGAAAGCCCGGCGCTTCATTCCCGCCGGGGAAGGAATACGGTTTGAGGACTGTTAGCCGTTTCGCAACGCTAATTTCGGCAAGACCGGCCGCCGGCGTCCCGCCGCAGCAGGTGGCAACTGCGCCGTCCCTCTATGATTCCGGCACGTGAAGTAATGGGGGGTAAGGAAGAGCAGGTGCGGCGAATGTACCTAAACGAATATACCAATAGGCTGATAAGCAGTACCCGCCTAAAAAAATCCCCTTTGATACGCTGACCCAAAAACAACAATCGGCCTTGCGGGTTTTCAGGCTGCCTGACTCTCACGAAGATTTCCCGTCATTGAATTTGACTTGCGGGTATCGAACAACACGGGGTTCATTTTTCTGCCGGAATCCTGGTATAAAATAGTATGATTGATCGTGAAAAAACATCTAAATATGCTGACGAGTCCGCGGCCTTTATACGGGAGAAGACCAGTCATATACCGGCGATAGGCCTGGTTCTCGGTTCGGGACTTGGGCCCTTGGGAGAAACCCTGGAGGCTCCGGTTGTCATCCCCTACGGGGATATTCCCCATTTTGTCAAAAGCACGGCGCCGGATCATAACGGACGGTTGGTCATAGGACAACTGGGAGGTAAAACCGTCTTTTGTATGCAGGGCCGTTTCCACTATTACGAGGGGTATTCCATGCCGGAGATCACCTTCCCGGTGAGGGTGATGACTCGGCTGGGAATCGAAACGGTGATCCTTCCCCACGCTTGCGGCGGACTTATGCGGGAATTCTCTCCGGGGGATCTGCTTCTTATAACGGATCATATCAATTTTATGGGAACGAACCCCCTCATTGGTCCCAACGCGGAGGAATTTGGCCCCCGCTTTCCCGATATGTCCAAAGCCTATACGCCGGACCTTGCGGACTGCGCCAGGAGAGCCGCGAAGGATTTGGGGATACCGCTTAAAGAAGGCGTATACCTGGGGTACAGCGGTCCCAGTTTTGAAACTCCGGCGGAGATACGGCTCTTTCAGTCCTTCGGGGCAAGCGCAGTAGGCATGTCCACCGTCCCGGAAGCCGTCGTCGCGCGGCATTGCGGTATGAAAATCCTTGCCATATCCTGTATTACCAACCTTGCGGCGGGAATCCTCGATCAGCCGATAACATCGGAAGAAGTAACCGAAGCGGCGGGAAAGGCGGCGGAGAAATTCGGGCGGCTTCTTTTGGAAATAATACGAAGAATTTGAGACATCATGAAAGACGCAAACTATTGGATAGAAAAGCTTAACCTTACCCCCCACTCCGAAGGAGGCTGGTACCGGGAACTGTGGAAGGCGGATCTTACCATACCGGGAAGCGCTTTGCCTTCTCATTACTCAGGCGGACGGTCCGTTTGCACCCTCATTCACTATCTTCTGGAAGCCGGGAGCCGTTCCGCCTGGCATCGGGTTAAATCCGCGGAAATCTGGCTCTGGCACGCCGGCGGGAGCCTAGACTTGCGTCTTGGCGGCTGCGGCGGCGCGCCGGATGAAGCAGACGTTTCCGGGCGTTGCCGCATCGGGCCGGATGCGGATAGAGGGGAAGTCTTTTATAAGGTGGTTCCCGCCGGTGTATGGCAGACCGCGGAGGTTGGAGAAGGCCCCTATGTCCTCGCGTCCTGCGCGGTTTCTCCGGGTTTTCACTGGGAAGATTTTTCCCTTCACGGGGAGAGGCGATAACCGCTAATTCGCGGACTTTTTCTTCCCGTCGAACCTACGGTGAATTTATCATATTCCGAATTGAAAGAGGAGAATATTTCGCATTTCCGCGTGGATTAAAAAATGGTATAATCCGATCGGAGGATAGGATGCCAAAACATTCAGTATCACGGCGCTGGCTTGTCTCGTATCTGGTCATTCTTGTGGTTTCCTTGTCTTTAAGCGTTGGTATTTATTTTTTATCCCAGAGGATTATCTTTCGCGCCTCTGAAGAGAGCTATGCCGCCACACTGGAACAGGTCAAAGTCGAAATAGACAGCCAGCTTATGGCCATGAGACAGACGATGGATCATATTATGGTTAGCGATAATGTACGGAATCTGCAATATGTTCAGGCCGCGCTGGAACCCAATGATTATTTCAATATTTACAAACTGGTACTTGAATTGAGAAACTACCAGGCGATCAATACCCTTTTGGATGATACCCTGGTGGTCTTGAACCAAAGCGGCACCGTTGCCAGCGTATATGGGCACATGTCCCTGTCTATGTACTTTGATATGTTTTTATCCGGGTCAGACTTAAACCGGGATGAATTTGTGCGTCTTGTACGGGGAGAAAACAGGGAAACATTTTTCAAGACAGGGGACCGGATGTTCTTTTTGCAAACTATCCCTTTCAGCAATGCCGGAACCGGGCCTGTTACTGTAACCGCGGTTGTCCGGGGGGCTTCTCTTGTCAACCGGTTCCTGAAAAATCTTGCCGTCAACGGAAGCATCCTCTCCATCACCGGCAACGGCGGACAGACAATCACCTCTACCACTATGGGAGAGATCGAGAGCGCCCGTTACTACGCTCTGCAAAACCGTTCGGACATTGCGAACTGGGAATTTCGCTATCTGATACCGGCGAATCTGCAAAACCGGAAAGCCAGGCAAATTCAGTTTTTTACTTTGGGTGGTTTTCTTTTTTGTTCGATCTTCGGCGTTTCCTTTTCTGTCCGTATGACCCGCCGGAATTACGGTGAATATCACGATCTTGAGTTAAGTCTGGAGGATAATCTGCGGGTATTGCGTAAGTACTACCTCTCTTGAGAGTGGTAAGTTCTTGAAAAAAGATGAACTGGGTTGAAAGAACCAGAGACCTGCTGTATGGTAAAGTTGCAAAACAAACACCGGACGGCAGGGAGGGGCTTTCAGTGTTCCAGTTCATCAATTCCATAATAGTTGAATTTCAAACTTGTTTCAAGCGGCATAAAACCTGGGAATGGTTTTCCCGCCGCCTTATCGGATTCCTCATTCGCCC
>JAIRSS010000272.1 GCA_031255315.1 Spirochaetaceae bacterium | reverse complement strand
AATACGGACGAAAACAAGGATTATACCGTTGACCGGCTCCAGGGTTATAAAAACGCCTTGAGCAGGGCGGGCATTGCCTTTAATCCCGCCTTGACGATACGGACTGAAAACAGCGTGTGTGGGGGAAGCCTTGCGATGAAAGCGTTGATAGCCGCGGGGGACTTTTCCGCGGTTTTTTGCGTTACCGACATCATGGCTATCGGGGTGATGAACGCCCTGTACGAAGCGGGGCTGCGGGTTCCGGAAGATATGTCGATTGTGGGCTTTGACGGTCTGGGGATACACCGCCTAACGGACCCGCCGATTACCACTATCCGCCAGCCGGTGTTCGAAATCGGCGAAAAACTGGCCCGGCGGCTCGTGGGCAGAATAGAAGGATCGGGAGAGCGGATGACGGGCTTTTTGCCGACGGAACTGCTTGCCGGTAAATCGGTGAAACCGGTGTGTTGAAACAGTAATCAGCGTCTGCCCGCAGGCAGCCGGATTTGCGGACAGACACTAATTATATTAGTAAGGGGGATTTTATGGTGAAACAGAACGGCATTGTGGAGGAATTTAAGAAGAACCGGGCCTTGTTCTTCATGGCGGCGCCCGCGGTACTTCTGGTGTTCGTGCTGTCCTATCTTCCTATGTCGGGGCTTATTCTTGCGTTCAAGAATTACCGCTACGACCGGGGAATTTTTGGCAGCGCGTGGAACGGACTGGAAAATTTCCGGTACCTGTTTATATCCGGCACGGGTATGCTCATCACCAGGAATACGTTCCTGTATAACCTGCTGAATCTTGTTACGTCCCAGGGACTGGCGGTTATTATCGCCATTATCATTACCGAGATGCCCGGCAAATGGTACAAGAAATCATGCCAGTCGGTTATTTTTCTGCCCTACTTTATTTCCTGGGTTATCGTGGGGACCTTCGTATTTAATATTTTTAACTTCGAGACCGGGGTGATGAACAACATACTCAGGACGCTGGGTCTTGAACCGGTGAATGTCTATTCAAAGCCGGCTGTATGGCCCTTTATCATCTGCGCGTTCAATTCCTGGAAATGGTGCGGGTACAATTCGATAATCTATATTGCCTCGATTATCGGCATTGATCAGGATTGTTTTGAGGCCGCGGATATTGACGGCGCCAATATCTTTCAGAAGATATGGCATATCACGCTTCCCTCTATCCAGCCGGCTATCATTACCATGCTGCTTTTGCAGGTCGGACGCATCCTTCGGGGCGACTTCGAGATGTTTTATCAGATTGTAGGAAACAACGGACAGCTTTTTAACGCTACCGACGTTATCGATACCTATGTGTTCCGTTCTCTGCTGACCAACGCCAATCTGGGGATGACCGCGGCGGCGACTCTGTATCAGTCTGTCTTGTGTTTTGTCATTATCATGGTGGTAAATCACATCGTCAAAAAAATCGAAGCCGATTACGCGCTGTTTTAAACAAGGAGTTTTATATGCCGGGAATGTTACAGACCGCTGGGATAAAAACAACCAATGTGACGAGAATTTTTTATGTTCTCAGTTACACCCTGATTACGATCATCGCCCTTGTGTGCCTTGTGCCGTTTATCCTGCTGGTGTCAGGGTCATTCACCTCGGAGCAGGCGATACGGTTCTCCGGGTACAGTATTCTGCCCAAGGATGTTACCCTGGAAGCCTATCAGGTGATATTTAAATACCCCCAAAAGGTGGCCCTTGCCTACGGGGTTTCCATCATGATTACCGCGCTGGGTACGCTGGGCGGCCTGTTCCTTATTACCATGACCGCTTATGTCATAAGCCGGAAATCGTTTAAGTACCGCAACGCCATTTCCTTCTTCTTTTATTTTACTACCCTGTTTAACGGCGGCATGGTGTGTACGTATATTTTCTACATCCGCTACCTTCACTTGAAGGACAGTTTTTTGGCGATTATTCTGCCGGGGATGTTCAACATTTTTTATCTTCTGATCATGCGGAGTTTTATCGCGGCAATACCGCCGGCGCTTATCGAATCGGCGAAAATAGACGGGGCGGGGGAATTCAAAATCTTTACCCGGATAATCCTGCCGATTATCCCCTCCGGGCTTGCTACTATCGGCCTGTTCATGGCCCTGGGCTATTGGAACGACTGGTACAACGCGATGCTCTACATTAACACGCCGGAAAAATATCCCTTGCAGTATATGCTCTACGATTTATTGATGCGGACTCAGGCGCTTTCGCAGATCGCGGGACAGGTGGGTATACGGATAGAAAGTCTTCCCACCCAATCGCTTAAATTGGCAATGGCGGTGGTGGCGACCGGCCCGATTATTCTTTTGTATCCGTTTGTGCAAAAGTATTTTATCGCCGGCGTAACCGTTGGAGCGGTAAAAGGCTAGTCGTACCGGGGACGCCGTCCGGCACCGCGCCGGACGGCAGTTCCCGGGCCGGCCTAATAATTATTTTCATAGGAGGACGAGATGAAAAAACTTTTTTATGTCAGGGGATGGTTCCGCGCGGCGGTTTTCCTGTCCCTGTCCGTACTGGTTCTGGCGGGGTGCAACAAAGCGACGTCCCGTAGCGGCGGCGCGGAAGGAGAACTGGATACCTCAAGGCAGGTTGAATTGGTTCTGTATTTGATCAGCGACGAACCTGCCGGGCAGCGGGACATTAACGAAAATTTCAACAAACTGCTGCTGGAAAAACTGAACTGCACCCTCAAAATCAACTGGATAGGCTGGGCGGAATACGCGAACAAGTATCCCCTGCTGTTTTCTTCCGGTGAAGCCTTTGACATGGCATACGCGGCGACCTGGCTTAACTTCGCCGCCCTGGCGCAGAAAGGGGCGTTTAAAAACATTGACGACCTGTTCCCCGCCTACGCGCCCAAGAATTACGCGCGGCAGTCGAAGACGGCGCTTCAACAGGCAACCGTTGACGGGCATCTGTACGCCGTTCCCACCCTTCTGCCGACCTATTCGGCCTACGGTCCTATCTACCGGGTGGATATTAATCTTCCCGGCTGGGACGGCAGCATGAACAACATGGCCGACATGGAACGGTATCTGCAAATCGTAAAAGACAACAATCCCGGCATGGAGCCTCTTCAGATTTACTCAATCGGCTCGGAGATTGACGATCTTTTCCTGATGGAAAACGGGGTGTATTTTATCAAAGGCTCGACCAACGATTTCCTGTTTATCGATCCTACCCAGGCGAATCCCAAATTGTTCACCTGGTGGGAATACGAGAAGACTCCGGA
>JAIRSS010000240.1 GCA_031255315.1 Spirochaetaceae bacterium | reverse complement strand
TTCGCCTTCCCGTACCGTTCAATGTCTTCCCAGCCCTGGGCCATGGCGATAACCGCCAAAATGGTAATGACGATAACTTCGTGTAATGGATACAGCTTGTTTCGCTCTATCCGCGGGTCCCGTATAACCGAAAAATAGGTCATCAACGGCATCACTAGCCGTGATGGTTCTTCTTTCATGGCTCCCTCCCAGAATACCATGCCAAGTATACCGCGTTTCTCCTTTGTTTTATATGCGCTGGCCCTGGATGAGGCGGCGGGGGCCTTTGACAGGCCCGGTTCTTTCACGTTATCATCCTTCACTATGATTTCCCAATCCCAACAGCCCCCGCTATCCTTTAGCCCCGCGCTGAAATACCGGAACCTTCCGGTTGTGGTTCTGGCGGGCCGCCCGAATGTGGGCAAGTCCACTCTTTTTAACCGGCTCCTCCGCCGGAAGAAGGCTATCACCGACCCAACTCCGGGGGTAACGCGGGACCCGGTGGGCGCCGACGCCTTTATCGCGGGAAAACCGGTGCGGCTCATCGATACGGGCGGGTTCAAACTGGATCAGGACGATTCCCTCTTATATGCCGGCGGCGAACCGGAGAGCGGGGCGGCGTCCCCCAGGTTCCTGGATGACCTGGTGGTCAGCCGGACGGTAGAAACCATCCAGCGGGCGGACCTTATCGTCCTTATTTTTGAAGCCGGGGAGCTTACCGGCGAGGATGAAGCGTTTATTGATTTCTTGCGGCCCTTTCAGGACCGTCTTCTTGCGGCGATGAACAAGACCGAGGGAGGACGCCGGGAAAATGAGTCCTGGAACATTCTTTCCTATGGGTTTAACGATGTCTATATGATCTCCGCCGAACATGGGGATAATGTGAGCGAGTTGGAAGCGGCGATAGCGAAGCGTCTTGATTTCTCCGGCGTTGAAATTGATGACGCCGAGACCCGCCCCATCCGTATCGCCCTGCTGGGGAAGCCCAATACCGGGAAGTCCACCCTGTCCAACCGGCTCACTGCTTCCCACGGGTCTATCGTCAGCCCGACGCCGGGCACCACCCGGGACGTGGTGGAAGGAACCTTCTGTTACCGGAACCGGCGGTTCCGCATCCTTGACACCGCCGGTATCCGGCGGAAATCCAAAGTAACCGGGAACATTGAATACTATTCAGTAAACCGGGCAATCAAGGCTATTGATGAGGCGGATATTGTGTTCCTGTTGATCGACGCTCAGGAGGGGCTTACCGGCCAGGACAAGAAGATCGCGGCGCTGGCTCACGACCGGGGCCGGGGAGTCATCCTGACCCTCAACAAATGGGACGCCATGCCCACGGTAAAAAACGCGTTTCAGGCGGTTCAAGATCGTATCCGCTTCTTCTTTGGGCAGATGGAATTTGCCCCCATCGTCCCGGTAAGCGCCGCCAATGGAAGCGGTGTGGAAGCGCTTTTAAATCTTGCCCTGCGGGTCTACTCCCAGCTTATCCTCCGCATAGATACGGGACCCCTGAACCAGGCGCTGGAAAGATGGCTTGAGGAATCTCCCCCCCCTGTTGGACCGCAAACCCGGTTTAAAGTGAAATACGCCGTCCAGGTCTCGGATAATCCGGTGAAATTCGTTATCTTCGTATCCCGGCCCCAGGCGGTAACAGAGCCGTACCTTGCGTATCTTCGCAACCGTATACGCCGGGACCTGGGGTTTTCCCTGATTCCCGTGGATGTTGAAGTACGAAGCTCGTCCGATCCGGGAAAACGGAAGCGGAGTTAGATGAGTGATCCCCTACCGGGTTTCCCGATGAGCCCCAGCCCGGCGGGGTTTCCCGCGGAGCTTTCCACGGCGAGCCGTCATCTTCTTGAGATGGTTCCCTGCCTGGCCGGACGGGTCTTCCCCGTGCCGGGTCGGTTCCGCGCTGATTTGTACCGCAGCGTGGTTGAGCTTTCCCGCCTCCTCACTTCCCGCCGGGGCGACCTCCCCGGCGGGTACATGGGGCGGCCGGATATGCTCTCCGCATATCTCAGATATTTCCTTCCCTGGAACCTGTACCGCTTGGTCAGGCTCCTCCCGGCGCTGCCCCTCAGTCTGAACTCCGGAGACGCCGTTACGGACATTGGTTCAGGCCCCCTCACCCTGCCCTTGGCCTTGTGGATAGCCCGGCCTGAGTTCCGGTCCCTGCCGCTGGAGTTCCGCTGTCTTGACCGGGCCGAAGGGGCCCTTAAAGCGGGGAGGCGGCTTTTTACCGCCCTTGCCGGACCGGAATCCCTCTGGAAAATCAAGACTATTCACACGTCCCTGACTGTCCCGGTAAAAGGTCCTCCCGCCGCCCTCGTAACCGCCGTCAACGTCTACAACGAGGTCTTTGGGAATATCCCTCATACGGACCATCACTCCCTGACGCAGTTGGCTGAACGGGAGGCTCGCCGGCTTGCCGCCCTTGCCGCTCCCGGCGGCGGCGTCTTGATTGTTGAACCCGGCGTACCCCGGTCCGGAGAATTTATCGCCTGTTTGAGGGCGGCCCTCCGGGAACAAGGCCGTCCGCCGTGCGCGCCCTGTACCCACGTCGGCCCCTGTCCCTTCCCCGGCGGGAAATCGTCCCCCGCCGGACGGCGGCTCGGTGGCGAAAAACGGAAATGGTGCCACTTTGTGTTTGACACTCGTGATGCGCCCTGGTCGTTCCTGGAATTTTCCACCGCCGCGGGGCTTCCCAAAGAGCGGGCGGCGCTGAGTTTTATCTTTACCGGTCCGGCGGCGAGGCCGGATACGGCGGAGATGACAATACGAATACTGTCGGATCCCTTCCCTTTGTCGATGGGCGGGAAGCCCGGCAGGTACGGACGTTACGGTTGTTCGGAACAGGGAGCGGCGCTGATATGCGGGGAGAAGAAGGAGGTGTACGCGGTGAATGCGGGGGCTGTACTTCATGCGCCCGTACCCGCGCCGGGCAGTGAGCGACGGGACCCCAGAACCGGGGCGCTGGCGGTGGAACCCTGGCGCCGCCGCTTGAGGCAACCGGAAATATCTCCGCCGTACAAAAGTGAAACACGCGCCACTTAACAGTGTCTCCCTAACTAACGCACATTCGATGGGACAAAGCACGCCTGCCATCCTGACAGTATCATTTGTTCTATAATTACCGTTAGGAACTGTTGATAAATAACTTGATTATTTGTTTGAAGATACAATATAACGTGAGTTCGATAGGAAACAAACCATGTTCAATACCGTTATACGGGTGTGCGGCAAATTGCCGAGTGGATCCCCCATCCTGTCTTTTACTCTTTCTGTGTCTCAGATTCGGGATGGTGTATGGATGTTCGTCCTGTACTCCAAAGCCGCTCTAGTTCATAAAAAGAACGAGCTTTCTCTGTCATGAGGTGTACCACTACCGTACCTAAATCAATTACCGTCCATTCATTTTCCGCGGCGATTTTACCCATGCCGCCGAAAATTTCGATTTCCCCATCCCGGCAGAATTCCTTGATATGCCGCAACAGCCCCATAAGATGGGTTTGGCTTGAAACCGTGGTAATCACAAAGAAATCCGTCCAACTATTGAATTCCCGTAAATCTAACACCGCCACATCCTTACCCTTATGATCCTGGAGCAAAGCACTCAGGTTCCGGGCAAGGACGGTTCCGTCATTCACCGGTAACATATCGCCCATTAAAATCCCTACCAACAACAAGCGTAAAATCCGATCTGTATTCCAAATTATTCAGGCCGGTATTCAATTCTATATCCAGTTCCGCAGGCGTAACAGCTTCAGAACGGAGATTAGTACAGCGGATAATTTCCGCGAAGATCTGAGCCGCCTCAGTGGATCCGGATCGGTCTATAATTTCCGTAGCCTCGTAATCACTGCGGTCGGCGTTCCCTATTGAAATAACATCGTACCCGAAACCCCGGAGCAGTTCCGCGGTCCGGCCCGCAAGGCCCGTAACCCCTGTACCGTTCAGAACCTCCACCGTAAAGACCCGTTCCGTAAGGGAACCTTCCACCTGCCTCGTCAAGGCGCTTAGGGACTGCCGGACAATCTCTTTGATAAGAGTGCCGTCATAATAGGGGAACAAAAGCATCTGCCCCGATACTTCCCGGTAATTTCCGCCTACCGACTGGATGTTCATTCTGTCGGCGTCAATGTTCGATAATTCATCGAAAAGCCGTATACGGGTACGCTGATTCATACCGGTCTTCATCAGAGGCTGAACGGCGTGGATCATCGCGGAGTTTTTCAGGACTTCATTCTTTTCCCCCAACCGCTTGATGAACCCCAGGAAAAAACGCTGCCGCCTAAAAGTTACCAGATCCCTATCCTCCTCAGGAAGCTGGTAGGTAAGAAAGGAACGGACTTTATCCCCATCCAGACGGGTTATTCCTGAAGGGAACAGGATCAGGTTGTCCGACTCGTACACCGAAACCGCCGCGGGAATGAAAAGCTCAACCCCTTCTATCAGGTCCACCATTTTTCCCAGGTTGGGAAGGTCATACACGATGAAAAAATTGATGTCAATCCCCAAAACATCCTCAACTTCGGTTTCAAACATCGTTATATGCGAGGGACCGTAAACCGTGTCTATACGGTCCACCCGGTTGATTCGTCTGATTATCAGGCCGAGTTCTCCGGGAACGTCAACAACCGCCGCTCTTTTAGTTCCGGGGTAGTACATCAGCACATAGGATGCCAGCGGCTTTCCTTCAGACTCAAAGACAAAGAGGATATTAATAACCCGATCGGCGGAAAGAGCCTCCTCTATGGGGTCCTGCCGCAAAGCCGTAAGCGTGAAAAAAACCCCCGCCCCAAGGAGTACCACGATGGCGGCCAGCAGGAAGATGCTCGCGTCAGTTTTGATTTGCCGCCCTTTCACCAGTGCCCCCGTTTGTGTACAGCGTCAAGTAAATGGAGGGTCCCCGCCGAAAGATCCATCTGATTTAAACGCAGAAACGCCACCGTCTCTTCAAGCACGGCTGTAAAGAGGCTGTCCAAATCGGCAAACCGGGAAAATTCCCTCAGTTCCCCCTTAATATTCCCGCGGGAATGTTCGATTTTATCGGCTATATACACCACCTGGGCCAAGGGCCCCATCCCCAGTCCTCCGGTAGTATGATACCGTATCGCTTCCAGAATATCCTCGTCTTCAACGCCGAATTTCTGGCGAAACAAAACCGCGCCCGCCATGCCGTGCAGTAACGCGGGTTTTTTCTGTTCCAGCCTGGAAAAATTTTTGTCGTCCCGGCGGGCGAGGCGCATCATTTCTCCTTCCGGCAGGGACTTGGCCATATCGTGAGCCAGACCCGCCACGTAGCCCCGATGCGGGTCCAGTCCGAAATGAACGCATAGATCATAGGCCAGAAGAGCCGCTCCCCGGGAATGAAGGAACCGGGAAAGGCTTACCAGAGACCGGACTTCCGCCTCCACCCGGGTAATAAATTCCCAGGTAATCTTCGTCCAGGAACCCGGGGCTTGCCCGGGAACGCCGCCGTCCGCTGAGGCGCCGGTTAGGGCTGCCGTATACCCCTGAGACGTATAGCCGTACAAACGCCGGTCTTCTATGATAGTCCTGGCCCCCTGGGGTACCAGAGAGCGCCAGGACTCCCGTTTCCTGATGCGTTCCCGAATAACGGCGGAAGAAAGCTCCATGACGGCGTTATTAAGCAGGTGATGTGGATACGGGAACGGGGGAGATTCCAGAGATTCCCGGCGGGCAATGATGATGTCCGTTTCAGCGGCAATGTCTTCCACCCGCCGCCACTGGGAGAAGGCCGAAACCAAGTCGTCTCCTAGGATGAGCCCGATCTTCCCTGCCGGACAGTAACGCCGCTTGACATCGACAATAGTATCAATAGTATAGGAAACGCCGCCCCGTTTGATTTCACAGTCGTCAATGGCGAGCCGGGGTTCCCCCGGTATGGAAGCGGCCAGCATATCCAAACGATCCGAAGGGGATGCCTCATTGGAGCCGGATTTAAATGGAGATGTAAAGGCGGGGACCAGGATGACCCGGTCATACCCGAGAACAGAAAGGGCCGCGTCAGCCAGCCACAAATGGCCCAGATGCACCGGGTTAAAACTGCCCCCAAGGATCGCCAGCTTCACCGCGTCATCCCCTTCCCGTCCAGAACAGCCGAACCGGGTGCTTCCATTTCGGAGTCCGGCGTCTTCTGACGGTCCAGCCGATCCACCAGAGACCCGACGGCCCCGGCGAATTCGCTTAAGCCCTGGCCTGAAAACACGGAAATCCCCACCACAGACTCGTTAGGATACTTCTTTCGAAGCATCTCCAAATGTTCGGAAGTCCCCGCAAGGTCGGTTTTGGACCCCACAATAATCCGGGGTTTCCGTACAAGTTCGGGCGAAAAGGCATTCAATTCACCATATAAGGTGTCAAACGCCTCCCCATAGGCGTCTTCACTCAAATCGATCAAAAAAACAAGCGCCGAGGTCCGGGAAATATGTTTGAGGAACCGGACTCCAAGCCCCGCGCCTCGGGAAGCTCCAGCTACGAGTCCCGGAATGTCAGCCAGAACTATATCCCGATCTCCCAGGGTAAGCACTCCCAGGTTTGGAATCTTCGTGGTAAATGGATAGGGCGCTATCCGGGGGCGGGCGTTGGTGAACCGGTCCAACAGGGAAGACTTCCCCGCATTCGGGAACCCCACAAGCCCTATATCCGCCAGAATACGCAACTCCACCTTGAGCCGCCGGGTCAGCCCCGCCTGTCCGGGAAAGGCCTTTCTGGGCGCCTGGTTTACCGCCGACTTAAAGCGGACATTCCCCCAGCCCCCATTCCCCCCAGCCAGGAACACAAACGTTTCTTTATCCTTTTCAAAGTCCTGGATAATCTCTCCGGTTTCCTCGTCTTTAAGCACTGTTCCCGGAGGTACAGAAATAACCACGTCAGCGCCGTCCCGGCCATGCCGCTGGGATCCCTCACCGTCCCGCCCGTTTTCCGCGTGAAAAAACCGTTTGTGCCGCAGATGGGCCAGGGTGCGCAGGTTGCGGCGCACGTTGAAGATCACGCTTCCTCCCCGCCCGCCGTCGCCGCCGTCGGGCCCGCCCCGGGGTACATACTTCTCCCTCCGGAAACTGACGCAGCCATTCCCGCCTTTTCCCGAAGAAACTTCAATCAACGCTTCGTCAGCAAATTTTTCCATACCTATCACATACGGGACAATCAACGATTACAACAAACCCAACGTTCCTCCCGGAAAACAAACTATTTCGTGAGGGTGTTCTAAAACTGAAATTTTGGAACACCCTCATTTACGAGAAGATATAACGCGCAACCGTCTCCGCCGGGTTTCCCGCATAGGATTAACTATTCAGCGGAGGGAATAATGCCAGCGAGTTTACGCCCCCGGCGTTGGGAAAAGGAAACAATCCCGTCTACCTTAGCAAAGAGCGTATAGTCCCCCCCGCAACCCACGTTAAGGCCGGGATGTATCTTAGTACCCCGCTGACGCACAATGATGGTTCCCGCCCTCACCGATGCGCCGCTGGGAGCCTTGATGCCTAAGTATTGGGGATTCGAATCCCGTCCGTTCTTCGCGCCGCTGCCGCCCCGTTTCCGCGCCATATTATTTCCTCCGTTCTCTGTGTATATTCAAGGTACAAAATTCCGGGTAGAGTTCCGCCACAGAACTAAAGCCTTCAATAAGGAAAGCCCCGGCGCCAGAAAAAAAATCCCGGCTCTTGCCGGAATAGTCTGTCTCCATCAGGAAAACTCCCCGCTCTGGAGCGCCGCCCCGCAGAATTATCCCTTCCCTGCCGGAAAATGTTCTGAACGCCGTCCGTGTAAGGATTGAAACCGCGGCGCACACCACATCGCCGCCTCTGGGCCCCGCATGAGCGTGGCCGCTAACCTGGCAGGACAGAAGCAAGCCCGCCTCGTCCAAACACGCGTCAATCCTAATCATACCGGATTATGCTCCGATACTATCCTCAATTTTGATGTCATTAATTTTAATAACCGAATATTGTTGCCGGTGCCCCTGTTTACGACGGTAATCTTTCTTAGGTTTATACTTGAAAACGATGATCTTATCACCCTTCAAATGGCTTTCTACCGTTGCAAAGACCTTTATGCCCGGAACATAGGGGGTCCCCACCGTAACCGAATCCAAAGAATCACCCTGGGAAAGCAACAGAACCGAGTCAATCTCCAAAGCGTCTCCCGGCTCCGCGTCAAGCCGGTCAACCTGCAACGACGCGCCTTTTTCCACTTTATACTGCTTGCCTTTAAATTCAACCAATACGTACATGAATTATCATCCTTACTGCTACGAATAGGGAATTTATACTCAATTTTACCGTAAACGTCAAGGGGGCGCAATGCCTCATCGAAAAAGCAACCCATATCAAGGCAGACTATCCGGCAGCCGCTATTCCCGGAGCTCACTATGGGGTTACTCATGAAAGAGAAAAAAGCGGCTACCAGACAGGCCCGTTCCCGCTGCCGGAAAACCGGATGGAAAGAGAAGTCAGCTATCATTGAGCATAACCGTATCCGTAAGCGCGGTGGCGGACGAAAATATGTTACGATGGCGGCAAACCCTTGGAAGGAACACCTGTCCGGACGCCTCAAAGCCTTATATAACCAGCGGCAACGGGTCAAGAGGCAGGCTCTGGAAGAAACAATCGCAGGAATTTGCGAATATTACGGGGCTTGCGGCACAGGTCTCCCCTTTTCCCCGGCGTATCGAAAGGGAATATGATTGACGCCGGATGTTTTGCTTCATAAACAAAAAATTTGTAAATCTTTGTAATATAAAGACTTAGATATAATTCTATGAAATGGCCGCGTCTATTGTAATTCCTTATATAATAAAGAGATAGATTTTCAAACGCCGGCGCCCCGGCCTGACGCCTATTGCACATTTTTCATTTTTCTTTTATAATTTATAATTATTAATCTATAACTAATGGAGGATTACTATGAAAGTAGCCATTAATGGATTCGGCCGTATCGGCCGTCTGGTTTTTCAGTCCATCGTGGGGCAGGGGCTTCTTGGGAAGGACAAGATTGATGTAACGGCGGTTACCGATATTACCACCGACGCGAAATATTTTGCCTATCAATTAAAGTATGATTCTACTCAGGGTAAGATGCAGGCCGCTATCAGCACAAAGAAAAGCGCCGGCGCCGCTGAAGACGATATCCTCGTCGTGAACGGCCACGAAATCCAGTGCGTCATGGCCGCAAAAGAACTCAAGAATCTTCCGTGGGGTAAACTTGGGGTTGAATATGTTATTGAGGCTACCGGGCTTTTCACCGGGGATAACGCCTTTGGCCATCTGGAAGCGGGGGCCAAGAAGGTTATCATCTCCGCTCCCGCCAAGGGCAAAGAGAAAAAAATCCCCACGTTCGTTATGGGAGTCAACAACGACGCGTATAATCCCGTAGTAGATCACGTCGTTTCCAACGCCAGTTGTACGACGAACTGCCTCGCGCCTATCGTGTATGTGCTCCTCAAGGAAGGCTTCGGTATTGAAACCGGTCTTATGACGACTATACACTCCTACACCGCCACCCAGAAGACCGTTGACGGACCTTCAAAGAAGGACTGGCGAGGCGGGCGGGCCGCGGCCATCAACATCATCCCTTCTACTACCGGCGCGGCCAAAGCGGTGGGCGAAGTGCTTCCGGAGACCAAGGGTAAACTTACGGGCATGAGCTTCCGGGTTCCCACTCCCACAGGTTCCGTAGTGGATTTGACCTTCCGTTCCGTGAAAGATACCTCGATTGAGGAAATTAACGCGGCCTTCAAGAAGGCTTCGGAGACGTATCTCAAAGGCATACTGGAATTCCAGTCCGAAGAGATCGTTTCGACAGACATCATTCATAACACGAATACTTCAATTTACGACAGTTTAGCGACCCTTCAGAACAACCTCCCCGGGGAAAAGCGGTTCTTCAAGGTCGTTTCCTGGTACGATAACGAGTGGGGATATTCCAACAAGGTGGTTGATCTCCTCAAGTATATCGACAGCAAAAAATAGGCTGCGAACAGTTGGATGTAACGGTCCACGGATTTACACGGACGCCTGCGGAGCAGCAACGCTTCATCCGCAGGGATGATCAAGATTGAGTAAATCTTGCGTCCGGCGTGTAATTCGTGGATTTTTTTTTGCCGGGCGGGACGGTTCCGAAACCGGCGCAGGGTTTTTATTTTATATATTTAAGGAGCGAATCATGATTAAAACCGTACGAGACGTAGACCTGAAGGGCAAACGGGTCATCATGCGGGTCGATTTCAATGTGCCTATGAAGGACGGGGTAGTGCAGGACGACACCCGTATTATGGCGGCTCTTCCCACTATCAAATACATTCTGGAGCAGGGGGTAAAGACGCTGACGCTGATGAGCCATCTGGGAGATCCTTCCAAAGACGCTAAAAAGGCGAAGGAAAAGGCCGGTCAAGCCGGCGCTGTTTTTGACGAGGCCGCCTATATCAGAGGTAAACACCGGATGGCGCCGGTGGCCGCGTATCTGGAAAGCAAGCTGGGCAGGAAGGTGATCTTTGCCGGGGAAGACGGATGCTGCGGCAAGAAGGCGTTCATTGACAGCCAGGCGGACGGAAGCGTCATTATGCTGGAGAATACCCGGTTCCACAAAGAAGAAACCGCTAAGGACGCGTCAGACCGGGACAAGCTGGCTCAGGAACTGGCTTCCTACGGCGATGTCTTCGTGAATGACGCCTTTGGTACGGCCCACCGGGACCACGCCTCGACTGCTTCCATCGCCAAGTTTGTTCCGCTGTCGGCGGCCGGCTTCCTCATGGAAAAAGAGGTAAACTATCTTGAACCTATCGTTACGAACCCCCAAAAGCCGTTGGTTGCCGTCATCGGGGGCGCGAAGGTGTCTTCCAAGATCGCGGTTTTGGAAAGCCTCCTCAAGAACGCTTCAGCCCTGGTGGTCGGCGGCGGTATGGCGTATACCTTCCTCAAGGCCCAGGGCCGCACGGTGGGTAAGTCCCTGGTGGAAAACGATCAGCTTGATACCGCGAAACGCATTCTGGAAGCGGCCAAAAAAGCCGGAGCGGAAATCGTTCTGCCGGTGGATCATGTGGGGGCGGAAACCTTCGACGCCGCCGCGAAGCCTGTAGCGGTTGACGGCCTTGACCTGCCCGACAACCTCATGGGTCTGGACGTGGGACCCAAGACGCTGGCGAAGTATCAGGAGGTCCTGAGCGCAGCCAAAACTATTGTCTGGAACGGCCCGGTGGGAGTCTTTGAGTTCGACGCCTTTGCCAAAGGCACCGAGAAAGTGGCGAAGCTCGTGGCGGAAGCTACCGGTAGAGGCGCGGTTACGGTGGTGGGCGGCGGTGATTCCGTGGCGGCGGTAAATAAATTCGGCCTGGCCTCCCGGATGAGCCATGTATCCACCGGCGGCGGCGCTTCTCTGGAACTCTTGGAAGGTAAGAAGCTGCCGGGCATCGAAGTATGCCGGGCGTAACGGAAGGAGAGATAACAATGCGTGATTATTACATAGCCGGTAACTGGAAGATGCACAAAACCCGGTCCGAAGCGGCGGCGCTTGCAAAAGCTCTGGTGGAACAGCTCAAAGACGGGAAGTACACGTACCTGGTGGCGCCGAGTTTTACCAGTCTTGAGACGGTGGGGGCTATTGTCAAGGGAACGAATATACGCCTGGGAGCTCAGGACGCGGCTTGTGAGGAACAGGGCGCTCATACCGGGGAAGTTTCGGTGTTGCAGCTTAAGGACCTCGGAGTTCAGACGGTGATTCTAGGCCATAGCGAACGGCGGCATACATATAAGGAAGATGATGAACTCATCAACCGGAAAGTAAAGCTGGCCCTGAAACACGGCTTTGAAGTGATCCTGTGCGTGGGGGAACTCCTTGAAGAGCGGGAGTCCGGCAAGGCCGAGGCGGTATGCGAAACCCAAACAACCCGGGGGCTTGCCGGCGTAACGGCGGAGGACCTTGCCCGGGTGGTTATCGCCTATGAGCCGGTTTGGGCCATAGGCACCGGAAAAACCGCCACGCCGGAAGACGCCGACGCCATCCACGCCTTCATACGGAACGTGATTGCCCGGCTGTACGGGCAGGCTGCGGCGGACGGGATCATAATTCAGTACGGCGGATCGGTAAAGCCGGAAAACGCCGCGCAGCTTATGGCGAAGGAGAATATAGACGGCGCGCTGGTGGGCGGAGCGGCCCTTAAAGCGGAAACCTTTGTACCCATTGCCAAGTTTACCTGAGCCGCGGTTCGTTATGAAAAAGAGGGTCCTCCACAAGGGGGTCCTCTTTTTTTAAATACGGCGGTTCAGAAACGGGGAGCGCCCGTCATAGCAGCCCGGCGGATCCTTAAATGAGCTTGTGCTGTTTGGCCGCCTGGCTCAAGGCTTTATTCCAGTAGTTGCGAGACAAATACGAGTCTTTAATTTCCAGATCGTCAATACGGCTGGCCCGGCTTTGCAGGCGCTTGAAAGCCAGACTGACGGCGGTATTCATGTCAATTTCCATACCGCTGGTTTCCTGAAGAACGCAATACTGGACGTAATAATAAAAGGCGTCGTTGGGATCCAGATGGGGCATACCTTCCTCCCGCAGGACGCGGCGGATGCAGTCTTGAGCTTCGATCTGGGTGAAGCTCAACACGGAACTCTTTGATTTCTTTTCAGCGTCTTGCCGGGCATTGCTTTCCCCCGGTTCCTTTCTGAAGCCCCCGGGCTGGTTCACCCGGCACAGGGCCAGGGCGCAGTACGCGGAGAGCATGCGGGAAAAGAAGTTCTGCATCGAAAAGAGAAGGAATTCACACTGGGAGAAGCCGCTTCGCCAGTCGGGTTGTTCGATAAAAAGGAAGTTTCCCTCGGTCAGAATCATGGACAAGGCTTCCGACCGGGTTATGGTCTCCCGGTAATTACCGGACAGGTAGGCGGCCTCCACCGCAAAGAGTTGGGCGTCATAATTCATCGTGCCGGGAACGCGGGGATGGAGGCGGTTTAAAAACACATCGGTTCTGAATATCCAGGCGGAACATACCTGGGCCTGGTTTGAAGAAGGCAGATACCGGCTCTCCAGGTCCTCGAAGATGTCCTGCGCCTCCTGGTACCGTCCGGTTTCAAAGTAAATCCGGCCCAATAGGAAACGGGAACGGTCCGCCCACTCGGTCCGGTTAGAGGCGGCGGCGGCTGTTTCGGACAAGAGGGCCAGCCGCTCGGCTTTGGAGATATTGCCAAACAGAAAGTTCGTCCCCGCGGCATAGTAAGCGGCCAAAGCCAATTCATCCTGGGCGTCAATAAATTCAGCGTGCTCAATGGCAAAGGTAAGATATTCCAGAGCGTCGCTCAGATGCTGTTGAGACACGTTCACCAGAGAAAAAAGACGGTAAACCTGGGCAATCCCCTTCTCCTTTTTCCAGGTCTGGCTCAGTATCATAGCTTGTTTGGCAAACTTAAGGGCCGACGAGCTGTCCCGTATGCTCAGATAGTACCTGGTAATGCTTATATAGATATGGGTTTTGTAGAAGGGGAATGCGTCGGATTCCGGGGGAGCGGAGAGAAAAGCAGTGCGAATGTCCTCTTCCGTTCCATGAAGCAGCGCTTTATTGGTAACGGCGATGTACCGAAGTACGAAAGCGCAGTTTGCTCCTGCCAGGTTCTCGAAGATTTCGCTGTTGATACCTTCGTCTATTTCCTGGTAGGTTCCATTTACTATGTCCCCCATGAGGGAGTCCAGGACAAGGATATCCGAACCCCGGCCCCCCAAATCTGAAATGGCCTTGAGCACATTAAAACAGGGGTTAAACTTCTTTCCTTCTACCCAGGCGAGGATGCGGTTCAATACGATAGACTGGATGTATTCCTTCCGTTTACCCAGCATCCCCTCGGCCCAGGGAATAAAACCGGCGATCCGGAACAGGGGATCTTCCCGAAAATCAATAAGCCCTTCCTGAAAAAAGAAATTCAGGGTCCGGGCGACCATGCGGGGATTTATGCCGGCTTCCTTAAAAAGGACTGGGAACTGCGAAGGGGGAAAATACCGCCGGAAAAGGGCAAACATATAGGCGATTTCGCAGAGGTCAAAGGACAAATTCAGCGGCGGCGGAACGTCAGTAGAAGGGAAATGCAGCACACGGGAGAATATCCGGGTCCACAGGCCGGGTACGAAGCGCGTACTGTCCGAGGACGCGCATTCCGCCGGTTCCGGGTAGTACGCATCCGAGCATGTCCCGTATATCAGAAAACCGGACGCGCCCGAATCCGTCTTGTACCAGTTGACGAACGCCTGTACAGCCCCGGCGTCGGCTTCATGGATGTTTTCTAAAATGATGATGGGGGGCCGCCCGGCCTGTTTCACCGCAACCGTATAGGTTTCACATAATATATGAAAAAACTGGTCCGCCTTAGAAAGCAGGCTGCCGGAATGCTGGGTTCGGAACCGATCCCGGTCTATCGAGGCCCTCAGCGCGTCCAATGTTCCCATAACTTCCTCCCCGGCATACGGGGCGATGAAAGAACGAACCGGCTGCGTTAGGGCGTCCGCCAGACAGCTTATCCCCCCGCCCCCGGCCCCAAACGTAACGGCCAGCGGCGGAGTTTCGCCTGTCAGGGAAACACAGTACCGGCGCAGCCCTTCCCGCTTACCTATGAACCGGGGGCCGGTAAGCAGGATATTCCGGGCCTCTTCCTGCCGCAGGACATACGGTATCCTTTCGCGGTAGGGAAAAAATATTTCCGCCCGGTTTTCCCCGGCCCTTCCTCCTCCCGAAAATGCGTGTATATCTTTAAGCCGGGCATACCCCGCCACCGCGGGATTAATCCGCTCTCCATCCAGGGGGCTTTCGAAGGCGCCGTATACCGCCAGGGCTTTTTGGACGAGAGGATCGCACCAGATACCGCCTTCCCCTGAAGAGATACGGCGAAACTGCTGCATCTCTTCAGCCTCCACATTGCAGCCCAGGACCGCAATATACCCGTATAATTCAGAGGCGGCGTCTTTCATCGTGTTCCCAATGGTTTCCACTACGGTCAGTATGCCGATCCAGAAGCCGATGATCTTCTCATCGAAAGACGCGCTAATATACCGTTGTTCGGTTCCCAGCATCCCTCCTGATGCTTTAATGGCTTCCGTAATAGAATTTTCAATTGATTTATATAAAGCGGGCCGGGTACGCCGTATTTGAGTCTGAAATCGAAGAGAAAACAATATCTGTATCATAGTAATTCAACCTCAAATCAGTATACACTATCGGTTAGACTTTAACTATTCGGCATTATGGAGGCATTATGATTTTGAAATCTTCCGAACCCGCGTCTTCCGGTTTAGCATCCTTTAAGGGGCGCTCGCTCTTAACCTGGCTTGATTATACGGACGAAGAAATCCGCCGCCTGCTGGAACTCTCCAAACAGGTAAAGGCCGAGAAGCAGCGGGGTGAGGTTTATAAACGCTTTACGGGCAAGACCCTTGCACTGCTTTTCGAGAAACGATCTACCAGAACCCGCTGCGCCTTTGAAACCGCCTTCGGGGAAGAGGGAGGGCATCCGGTTTTTCTTTCCACCCAGGATATACAATTAGGGGCCAAAGAATCTATTGAAGATACCGCCCGCGTCCTGGGCCGGATGTTCAGCGCCATCCAGTTTCGGGGTTTCAAACAGTCTACGGTAGAAATCCTGGCCAAATATTCGGGGACGCCGGTCTACAACGGCCTTACCGACAGCTTCCATCCTACCCAGGTTCTCGCGGACATCATGACCCTGGAAGAAAGTTTTGGTCCCTGCGGGGGCAAAAAAATCTGCTTTGTCGGCGACGGCAGGAACAATGTGGCCCGGTCCCTCATGGTGATATGCGCCAAGCTGGGGGTCCGCTTCACGGTGGTAACTCCTCCCGGCCTGAACCCTGACGCCGCCTTGAGGGAAAAGTGCGCGCCTCTGGCCGCGGCGTCGGGCGCGGAGATCCGGGTTACCGCCGATACCGCCGGGGTCGAAGGCGCGGACGCCGTCTATACCGATGTCTGGGTTTCTATGGGTGAAGAAGCCGCCCGGGAGGAGCGGCTTTCCCTCCTCAGACCCTACCAGGTCAACCAGGCCCTGATGGACAAAACCGGACGCAAGGACGCTGTTTTCCTCCACTGCCTCCCGGCGGTTAAGGGCGAAGAGGTTACCCCCGAGGTACTGGAAGGCCCCCAGAGCCGCGTCTGGGACGAAGCGGAGAACCGCAAGCACACGATCAAGGCCATTATGCTGGCAACCCTGGGATAACGCCGGAGGGGAGGAGCGGGAAGAGACGGCGGACGATTTGAGAACGCCTCACCGGGGAGTACGTATTATGAAACGTGAGTTCGAAGGGAAGAAAAAAGTCCGCGAATTTTACGAATGAGCCATACCTTCATGCGGACGTGCGGCGAATTGCCGGGCGAAGCAATCCGGTGAGGCGGATGCTCGCCTGGATTACCCCGCCGCCCGGCCCCCTCCCCGCAATGACGCGGGCCGCGTCAAGGCAAGAGGCCGCGCGGCAAGCCTGATCCCCCGGGGCGTCTGGACCGGATGACAGGCGCGCTTTGTCCCGTCGAACTCATGGTATGCGTGATGGTTTTACGGAATTCCAGATACCCCTTATTCACATGCTCTGTCAGTTCCCCTTTTTTTTAATTCTTTTATAACAGTATCGGTACTTACCCCTAATCCCCGCGCTGTCGCCCGTATTCCCGCCCCGTCAACCGCCCATTCGAGTATGGCTTTTTTTACATCAGGCTTGCATCCGTTATAGCGGTATTCCGCGTAAAATGTTTTATGGGAACATTCCGGATTATTACAAGCATACCGCTTTTTACCGTTTGATGTGCCGTAGGGACGGACATCCCCGCTTCCACAAAACGGGCATTTTAATGTCGCTGCCGCCATAACTCCCCCCTATAAAGTTTCGATATGGTATATTCGTCTGAGGCTGATCTAAAACTGAAGTTTTGGACCAGCCTCATCTTATATTAACGTGTGTTTGATGGAAAGAAAACTCATGTTCAATACCGTCACGCGGGCGTACGGCAAATTGCCGGATCGGCGATTGGGGGTAAGCACGAAGCGCGGCAAACTCCCAGGGGGAGAACCGGTTTCAGCCGTGTTTGCTTGGTTTTCCCGTACAATGCACGGTCTTTCCACCCGAAACAGTCAATACACGGGAAAGGATTCAAACCCTGCGTTTTTAAGGGCCAGCGTGGTATCATTCATGTTTTCCCCCGGCGGGACGCCGACAGCCCAGTATTCCGTCCCGTTTATCCGGCGGCGCGTTACAAGGGCGGTAAAGCCTGCTTCTTTAAGCCGTTCCGTCATAGCAGCCGTATTTTCTTCCCGGCTGAAAAGACCGGTTTGGAGTACAACGCTTCCCGCCGCCGGTGGAGCCGGAACAGGACGGGCCGCAACGGACCCAGGGCTTCCGGCGGCCGGGGAGGGTTCGCTGAGACTGATCCCTTCCCGGCCAGGAAAGAGGATCCACATGGCGGTGGGCGCGCTCTGGACCTGCCTGACGGAAACGTCCTGGCTGATGCGGGCTTCAGGGCTGGAGGGGTAATCGGTTTCCAGACGGGTTTTGTAGGCGTCTTCCCCGGTGATACGCCAGAGGGTATAGAGCGTGGAGGGCCGCTTGTCCGCATACTCGGCGCTCATGAGGAAGGTATTCAGAACCCCGCCGTTCCCCGTCCTGAACGCCTGAATCTGAGCGCCCAGGTAACGGGCTTCCGCCTGTACCTCCCGGTTGTTTCCGGTGAGAAGGATGCGGCTGACGTATTCCCCGGCGGCGTCAAACTGCCCCAGGGCGATAAGACAGCGGACCCCCTCAAGAAGGAGCCGATCGTCCCGCGTTCCCGCTTCGGCGGCTGTAAACCAGGCGTCGGCGGCTCCCTCCTGGTTCCCCGAAAGGGTCAAAAAACGGGCAAGCCGTATAGCGGCTTCCCGCCTGCCTGAGGCGGGAACATTCGGGGCGTGCAGGGTTTTCCGCAGAGTTTCTATCTCGGCGGTTAACAGGGAGGAACCGCTTTCCTGGGGGTATATGGAATGAAGGCTTTGGAATGATTGGAATGAGAGGAACACCAACGCCGCCGCGGCAAAGCGGATGCCGGGAAACCGGAAATTAATCGATCCCATAGGAGCTTTCATCCTGGTACGAGGATACCTCGGGGGTTTCCTCGCCGGGAACCGCTCCTTTATTCTTTTTCCCGGATTTCCGCGCACCTTTCGGGGAGAAAAGTTTCCCCGGTTTGGCTTTTTTCCGTTGCCGGACGGAAAACGACAGCGGAATGGCGCAGAGCAGGCCTACGGCAAACGCGCAGAAGACGGTGAGAAACACCGGCACGTCAGATATCGTTTTAAACCCAAAGGAGATATTACACGTATTCCCCAAATTTAAGGTTATAAAAACAAGAAGAATTCCAAAAAGAAGAACGAATCCTATTAATCGCCATGGCATAACTGAAGCTCCTTTGTACGAAAAGTATTTCCCCGCAGGGACGAAAGGGTAAGGCGGGCAAAAGAACCTATCATCCTGGGTGAACCGGGAACCGCCACCATTTCATCCTTTTCAGTGCGGGTTATTAATTCATCGGCATTTTTCCGGGAAATTCCTTCAATTAAAACTTTTTCCCGCATTCCTATGCGGCTTTCAAGCAATTCCCGGGTATGTTTTTTTTGAAGGGCGATGACCCGGGACAGCCGTTTCCGTTTGACCGCCTCCGGGATGCGTCCCGGCAGGCGGTAGGCGGCGGTCCCTTCACGGGGGTTGTAATGGTACATATAGGCGTAGAGAAACCGCACTTCCTCCATGAGGGAGAGGGTCTCGTCCAGGTCCGCCTCGGTTTCTCCGGGGAAACCGACCAGAATGTCCGTGGAAAAGCTCAGGTCCGGCATAGCGCGGCGGATTTCCTCCGCCAGGCTCAGGTAGGTTTCGCGGGTATACCGGCGGTTCATGGCGGCGAGTATCCGGTTGGCGCCGTGCTGGACGCAGAGATGGAGATGCCGGCAGAACACCGGGTTTTCCGCCATGACGGCAATGGTCCGGCGGGAGAAATCTTTGGGGTTGGCCGACAAAAACCGCACCCACTGTATGGGGGTTCCCGCAGTTTCCCGGGCGATCAGTTCCAGGAGGCCGGGGAAGTCCACAGAAGGACCTCCGGCCCCTTCCCAGCGGTAGGTGTTGACGTTTTGCCCCAAAAGGGTGATTTCCCTGACCCCCTGGCCGGCAAGGAGGCGAATTTCCTCCATGACGGAAGCCGGGTCCCGGGAGGTTTCCCGGCCCCGCACATAGGGGACGATGCAGTAGGAACAGAAGTTGTTGCACCCATGCATGATGGGAACAAAGCTGCGGAAGCGCCCTTCCTCAAGATGGGAAGAAGAAAACGTGAAAACCGGCTGTTCCCCGGAAAGATGAAACCCCGCCCCGTCCTGTTCCACCGCTTCCAGAATCAGGGGGAAGATGGAGCGGGAGGAAGTTCCCATAACGTAATCAACCGCCCCGGACGCATCTTTGAGGCCCTCTCCCAGACGCTGGGCCATGCAGCCGGCCGCAATCAGCGTGAAGGGCCGCTTTTTCTTCAAGGCGGCGTACTGGGCAAGCCGGCCCATGACCCGTTTTTCCGCGGTTTCCCGGACCGAACAGGTGTTGATAAGCACGAGATCGGCGGTTTCCCCGTTTTGCGCGGCCTGCCAGCCCCGATCCTTCAGCACACGGCTCAGGGCCGCCGACTCAGCGGTATTCATCTGGCACCCGTAGGTCTCAAAAAAATAGGTCACGCCTAGTTCTTAAGCCCTTTCAGGAATTTGACGCCGTTCCAGACGCCCACCGCCAAAAGCCCGACAGCGCCTACCGCCAAAAGAGTTCCCGCCAGGGGCTTCATGAACCCGATTTTGGAAAACATGGTAAGGCCCCCCGCAACTGCGGCAAGGACGCCGAGCTTACGGTCGTCCCGGTTTTTGGACAGAGCGGCCCCCGCGCCGATTACCCCGACAAGCGCCCCGACAATAACACCGGGAACCGGGGGAAGGGAACCGGCAATCAAAAGACCGACCCCCCCGATAAGGCTGCCGATTGCGGTTACCCCTTGTTTCGCTAAGACGCTGGACGGCGTATAGCCGTCCCGGGGTTCTACATCATTCATAGTTCACTCCTCATTTTGAATATAAAATACACGTTCTACTCCCCCACCGGCCAGGATTATTCCGAATCTTCCGCCGCCTGCACTACATTCCGCAGAAGCATGGCGATGGTCATAGGCCCCACCCCGCCGGGTACGGGGGTAATAACCGAAGCCCGTTCCGCCGCCCCCACAAAATCCACGTCCCCCTTAAGGCGGTATCCCTTTTTCGCCGCCGGGTCCGGCACGCGGTTTACCCCGACGTCGATGACCGCCGCCCCCTCCTTGATCATGTCCGCCGTGATGAGGCCCGCCTTCCCCGCGGCGGCGATGAGGATGTCCGCGTCCCGGGTATACCGGGCCAGGTCCCGGGTACCCGTGTGGCACAAAGTTACCGTAGCGTTGTATTCCCGGCGGGAGAGCAGGTTCACCAGAGGCTTCCCCACGATGTTGGACCGGCCTACCACCACCGCATGAGCGCCCGCCAGAGGGATGTCCACCTCCCGGAGCAGGGTTATCACGCCCTGGGGGGTGCAGGGAACGAACCCGCGTTTCCCAAGCGCCAGGTTTCCCACCGAAAGCGGGTGAAAGCCGTCCACATCCTTCCGGGGATCTAGGGCGGTGATCACCTGATCTTCCCGTATATGAGCGGGCAACGGCAGTTGGACCAGAACGCCGTGAACCGCCGGGTCCCGGTTCAGAGCGGCGATATGGGCAAGAAGCGCCTCTTCTCCCGTATCCGCGGGGAGCCTGACGTCCCAGCTTATCATGCCCGCCTCCGCCAGGGCTTTTTCCTTGGCGGTTACATAGGAGAGGCTCGCCGGGTCTTCCCCAACCAGAATAACGCCCAGGCAGGGAATCGTCCCCGCTTCCCGCAGGACCTGAACGCGCCGGCGGACCTCGTCCCTGACCCGTTGGGCCGCCGTTTTTCCGTCAATTACCCGGGCCGCCATCTTCATCCTCCCGCACTGCTATCACCAAAAATCCTCCCTGGAGCGCCCGGATCTCAAAATCCCCTTCAGGGGCCGCGTTGCTTACACCAAAAAATCCCCGGTTCCAGGATAATCCGTTAAGCGGCCAGGCGAGCCCCCAGCTTTCGGCCCGCCACGGCCCGGTTTCCAGAGGAAAGACCGATACTCCGCCTCCGCCGCGCCGCGCCGCGCCCCATACATCAGGCGGCGGGGAAAACACCGCGCCTTCCCGCACATAAAAGATGTCTTCCCGGGAAGTAACCCAGCGATCCGGCTTCCGGTCCCGTTCAAAAAGGGACCGGATGGCCAACAAGTGATCCGTCCTGCCGCCGCCGCCGCCGATAAGCCACGCCTCATCACAGCCCCGGTCCCACAGAAGGCGCAGGGCCAGTTCCGTATCCGTATCGTCTTTATCCGGGGGATACCGGAAGATCCGTCCGGGAGGGTACTTTTCGAGCCTGCCCGGATCGTCCAGGGAATCCATGTCCCCCACTATCAGATCTACCGCAACGCCGGCGTCTTCTGCGGCCGTCAGTCCCGAATCAGCGGCGACGATAAGCCCCGCGCCCTTCGAGAGCGCCCGGCGCCGTTCAGGAGGCGGCCCTTCCCCGCCTATGAACACAATTCCCCGCATAACGCCTCCCTATCCTCTATCAGTTTTCTACACAGCGGCTTTCCGGCGCGGAACACCGCGGCGCGCCCATTCCGTCCGGAGCTTTTTTCTGGTCTTCTATTATAGTATACTGCCTGCCGGTGGGCAACGTGAAAATTCATCCAATATTGAAAGAAGCGGCCGGGATTTTTAACCGGGCCGGAAAGCAGGCGTTTTTGGTGGGCGGCGCGGTCCGGGACATCCTCCGGGGGAAAAAGGCCCATGACTGGGACCTGGCTACCGACGCCCGGCCTGAAGAAGTGATGACTCTTTTCAAAACAGTCATTCCGACAGGGATCAAACACGGGACGGTAACGATCCTCTATAAAGGCAATTCCCTGGAGACGACGACGTTCCGTACCGAATCGGATTACCACGACGGCAGGCGGCCCGGCAGGGTGGAATACGCCGCCGCGATTGAGGAAGACCTTTCCCGCCGGGACTTTACCATGAACGCCATGGCCCTGGAACTTCCCGGAGGCCGCCTGGTGGACCCCTTTGGCGGGGCGGCGGATGTCAAACAGGGCATTATCCGCTGCGTGGGCCGGGCTGAAGAGCGGTTCGCCGAGGACGGGCTGCGGCCCCTGCGGGCTGTGCGCTTCGCCGCCCAACTGGGGTTCACCATTGAGGAGGCTGTCCTGGCCGCTGTTCCCGGCGCATTGGGAACTACCGCCAAGGTTTCTCCTGAGCGGATCCGGAATGAGATGGATAAGATTCTCACATCTCCTAAACCGTCCGGCGCTTTCCTGCCTATGGAACGGACCGGCCTTCTGGCGCTTCTCCTTCCGGACCTGGCGGCCTGCCGGGGGGTGGAACAGAAGGGATACCACCGTTTCGATGTGCTGGACCATTCCCTCCTGGCCTGCGACTATGCCGCCGCGCAGAAGTTCCCCCTCCCGGTTATTTTGGCGGCCCTGTTTCACGATATAGGGAAGCCGCGCACCCGGGACCTGAAGGAGGGGGTATGGACGTTCCACAACCATGAACGGGAATCCGCCCGGCTGGCCCGGAACATCCTTGCCTCGTACCGGTATCCCAACGCCGTAACCGGCGCGGCGGTTCACTTAATTGAAGAGCATATGTTTTTCTATGAAGACGCCTGGACGGATGCGGCGGTACGGCGTTTCATCATCCGGATTGGGGAGGAAAACCTGGAAGACCTCTACGCTCTGCGCCAGTGCGACGCCTTCGGGACTACCGGCAGATCCCCCGCCCCCGGGCTGCTCCTTCCCCTTATGAACCGGGTGGAGACGGTCCTGGCTCAAAGCCGGGCCTTCTCCCTCAAAGACCTTGCCGTATCCGGCAAAGACCTCATGGAAACCGGCGTCACGCCCGGCCCCGGCATGGGAATCATCCTTCATGAACTTCTGGAAGCCGTTGTGAACGACCCGGCCCTTAACCGGAAAGAAGCCCTCCTGGAAATCGCCGCCAACTACGCGCGGACGCGCTGCGCTCCCCCAGGAACTGATACGCCGCACCGTCACCAAATTCCGGGGGCCGGGATGTTCCTCCGTCGGGGCCGGTGCTGCGGGAAGACTGCGGCCGCGCCCCCTTCCCCCGCACCGGCAACCAGCGCCGCCGGCGTAATTGCCGAACGGCGTTGGTTTCCCCGCAGGTTCAGGTTAGTTGCGGATATTTACCCCGCGTATTACTGAGTCGCTGTTGAGCATCGGTATTCTCCGGAATTCACTGTTCTTGAGAAAACCTATGAGCGTGCAGCGCCCGGCAAGCATCGCGTCGCTCGTAAAGGTTCGTGCGGACCTGCGGGGCCTTCAAGTGCCGCTTTGGGGAATCGCCCAGTTTAGTAACCTGGGCAAGATACTGATCGTCGGCTATTGTTTGGTTAGCGGTGTTGTAGCAGCCAGAGCCTGTTCACACTAGGAAAACATGCTATACTCAGGCCATGAAATTAACCCGGGAACAGCGAAAAAAATTATGAACCTTTTTCCCAAACAGCGGGAAACGTGAAAGTCGATACCAGCCGCTTCCTTGACGCCATAATCTGTATCTGCGAAAATGGCTGCACATGGCGGGCCCTCCCCGAGGCATTCGGCCCCGGGCATACCATCTACGTCAGAATCAACCGCTGGGCAAAAAACGGCGTCTTGGAACGGATTTTTCACGCTCTCACGGAGGAACAGATAACGAACAGGCGGATAACGGTGGTTTCCCTGGATTCAAGTTCGGTCAAGGCGCATCCTGACGGGGAGGGTCCGCTGTTTTTGTTAATGGACCGGGCGTATGAGGGGTGGGAGACCCGACGGCTGGCGTTTGAGTGGGGGTATAGCCCGGCAGTACCGGCGAAGAAGAACCGGAAGGAACCCTGGGAATATGACAGGGAGCTGTATAAACAGAGGAATGATGTGGAGCGGATGTTCCGGCGGCTAAAGGGGTAGAGGCGGATAGGGATGCGGTATTACAAGCTGGACCTGATGTTTTCCGCATGTATCTATCGTGCCGTGTGTGTTATCGCCGTGTGCTCGCTGATTTCACGTAGTATGA
>JAIRSS010000199.1 GCA_031255315.1 Spirochaetaceae bacterium | reverse complement strand
CTCACCTATTCGGCCTTCCGCTGCCACATGCCGGGCCTCTTTTTCATCGCCCTGAACCGGATCCTTGCCCCGGCTTTCTACGCCCAGAGCGATTCCAAGTCCCCCACCTTGGCGGGCATTCTTTCTTTCGCCGTAAACATGGCCCTGGCCGCCCTCTTTCAGGGCATATTGAACAGCGTCCGGGTATTCGCCCCCTCAGGGCTGGCGCCTATCGCGCTCAACCTGGCAACCATCCTCTGCGCCTACGGGCTTTCTCCGTTCACCCAAAACCCCGCCCGGGCCATGGCCTGGGGCATACTCCTGGGCGGCTTCCTGGAGGCGGCAATTCAGTTTCCGTTTGTTTGGCGAAAAGGGTTCCGGTTCTTTTTCACCGGCCTCAAACGGGCTTTTGGGAATCCCGGAACCCGGAAGGTCCTCCGTCTTATCGGTCCCACAATCATAGGCATGGCGGCCTACCAGCTCAACGATCTGGTTTCCACTGCTCTGGCGGGGAACGCCGGGGAGGGGGTGGTATCCAGCCTGCAATACTCTCTAAGACTTCAGGAACTCATCCTGGGGGTCTTCGCGGTCTCTTTGGGGACGGTGCTTCTTCCGGATATGGCGGAAGACGCTAAAACCGGCCGCTGGGACCGGTATAACGAGCGGCTTATTACGGCCATGGACGTCATAGCCCTTATCACGGTGCCTATCACCTTCTTTTCTCTGGCCCAGGGAGAGGTTTTGATACGCCTCCTTTTCCAGTCCCGGAGCTTTGACGAAACCTCCGCGGCCCTTACCTATTCGGCGTTCCGCTGCCACATGCCGGGGCTCTTTTTCATCGCGGTAAACCGCATCCTGGCGCCGGCTTTCTACGCCCAAAGCGATTCCCGGTCCCCCACACTGGCGGGGATTCTCTCCTTTGCCGTGAATATGGCCCTGGCCGCGCTCCTGGCCGGCCCCTTTCAGGGCGCGGGAATCGCCCTGGCCCTCACCCTGGCCAGCGGCGTGAATACCGCCCTCCTCCTCGCCTTCCTGGGGAGGAACCCCCGTATCGCCGTCGGCAGGGCCCTGAAATCGGCGTTGCTCTACACCCTGAAACTGGCCGTCTTTTCGGCGGCCGCCGTCCTTCCGGTGATGCGCCTCAAGACCGTTCTGGTGAATCTTCTTGCGGGCAAGGGGCGGTTCATCACCTACGGCGTCCCGTTCGCGGTTACCGCCCTGGTCTTCGCCGCCCTGGGGGTTCTCCTCCTCGCCCTGAGCCGGGACAAACACCTGCGGACCCTTGCGGGGATGCTGCGGAGGCGGTAAAACCGGCCTCACCGGACAGGGAACAGCATGTTTTCCACAAAGGTTTCCATAAAAGCGGGATCCCCCGCCAGTTCGACGGCTTCGCTCTTCGCGGCAATACCGGCGCACCGCGCCGGGAAAGCGGGATCCGTGAGCCGCCGGACCGCCCCTTCCAGACTCGTGTTGCCGCAAACAGCGCATCGATTCCTGAAAGAGGAGGGCAGGAGCCCCGTCCGGATTGCCCTGCCCGGCTCTATATAAAACCCAAGACCCCCGGCAAGATAGACGCGCTCCACGCCGCCGGCCTCAATTCCCGCGGCCCTACAGAGGATCTGTATCCCCGAGGCAATTGCGCTTTTGGCAAGCTGAAACTGCCTGACATCCCCTCTTGTAACGGCTATTCCGGCGGTTATAAGAAAGGACTCCTCCGATTCGGCGGTAAAAGCGCCGGTTTCGTCTATCACGCCCTCGTCAAGCATAAGGGCCGCCGCGTCTATAAGGCCGGAACCGCAGAGGCCCACCGGAGGCCCGCCGCCTATTGTTGAGAAAACCAGGGAACCGCCGCTCTTTTCAACACGGTTCACCGCCCCGGTTACGCCGCCGGTTCCACAGGAAATCCCCGCTCCTTCAAGGGCGGGGCCCGCGGCGGCGGAACAGCACAGGATCCGGCCGTTATGAAAGAGGGCCATTTCTCCGTTGGTGCCGATGTCGATGAGCAGGGATGTCCGTCTCTCCTCCGTCATGCCCGTAACGGCTATCCCGGCGGTTATATCCGCGCCTACAAAGGCGGAAATCGACGGCAGCAGCCCCGCCGTTTCAACCGGGAGGGACAAACTGGATCCCGGCAGTTCCCGGGCTTCCAGGAAGGCCGGAGTAAACGGGGCCGCGCCCAGAGAGGAAGGATCGGCGTTGACAAAGAGATGGAGCATGGCGGTGTTTCCCGCCACAGCAAGATATTCCTTTGATTTCAGGTCCCACCTGCGGTCGAACTGGCGCAACATATCCCGCACCTGGCTGTTGATGCGCCGGAAAAGTTCCCCGGTTTTTCCTTCCCGGGCGGCGTGGATGCGGCTCATCACATCGGCACCGTAGATCCGCTGATCGTTCAGGACGGAAAGGGCGTCAACCGTTTCGCCCGTATCCAGGTCCACGAGCCGGGCGGAAACCGTCGTGGTTCCTATATCCAGGGCGAATCCGGCGCGTCGTATAGACTTCCCCGCAACGGCGCCCCAGGACGAACCGTCCGCCCGTTCCCCGGGAAGCCCGGCGCAGGGCGGGGCGATCCACAGATCCGACGCGGGATAGGCGGCGCAGGCGCGAACCCAGCCGGCGGGCGGCGTTTCACCGCCGTCCGTATCCGAAACCGGATGAATCCGGCCTCTCAGTATCTGTATCCGGCATTTCCCGCATCTTCCCCGTCCGCCGCACGGGGCGTCCAGGGATATTCCCCCGCGCTGGAGAATAGTCAGGAGGGACTCGCCTTCTCGGGCCCGGCAAACATCCTTCCCGCCTTCAATATGGATGACCATATCAGGCTTCTTCTCCCGTGAAGAACCCTTTACATACCTCGGCGGCGCTGGCCGCATCGGGCGTATAGGCGTCGGCGCCGATTTCATCCGCAAAGCTCTGGGTTACCGGAGCGCCGCCTACCATAATCTTTACCCGATCCCGCATCCCGGCGCTTTGAATGGCGTCAATAGTGTCTTTTTGAGCCATCATGGTGGTCGTAAGCAGGGCGGACAGGCACACTACCCCGGCGCCGGAATCTTTTATCGCGTCAACCACCTTTTCCGCGCCGCAGTCCACTCCCAGATCGAGTACCTCAATTCCGTTTCCCTCAATCATCATTTTTACAAGATTCTTCCCGATGTCGTGGAGATCCCCCTTCACCGTACAGATAACCGCCTTGCCTATCGGTTTGACCCCGGCTTTTTGCAGAACCGGTTTGAGGACCGCCGATGCCTGGTTCATGGCTTTAGCGGCTATCAATACTTCGGGGACAAAAACTTCGTTCCGTTTGAACTTTTCGCCAATGACGCTCATGCCGGCGATGAGCCCCTTGTCCAGTATTTCCTGAGCCGGAACCCCCTCATCCAGAGCCCGCTGCACTGCACGAACTACATCCTTAGACTTTCCCCGTTGCAGGAGACCGGAAATCTCCCCGAAACGGGCCGAAAAATCACCCATACCGTACTCCTTACTTCAGGCGGCGGTTGCACCGCCGTTATCCGGCCTCCCGTCCGTTAAAGAGGATCATGGAAAAATACGTTACCGTATTAGGGCCGTTGTTGTACTTCAGACGGGCGGCCCGGCTCAACGCGGCAACGTCAATCCCCGCCGCTTCCACCGCGGGCAGCGCCCGGTCCGGAAACCGGCAGGAGCCGGGATACGCGCAGACGCCGCAGACGCCGCACCCGCCGGCGGCGTAAACAGGATTGGCGGTGAACCGTTCCCGTATATCCCCGGCAAGGCTGTTATGCAGCGTCCGGGCTGTTTGCATCCCTTCAATATCAAACGGATCTTCCAGATCGAATTTGGTAGTAACGATCAGGGCGCGCTTCCAGCGGAGTATCTTTTCCCGCTGTTCTTCCATGGTTCCCGCCGCCGGGGGACAGGTCCAGCATTTCCCGTAATTGCCGCAGACATTGGCCGTACATACCGCATACAGCTCCGGTGAAAAAACAATGCCCGAGGTCTCTATCACCCCCAATTCATGGACGCGTCCCGCCAGAGCCGCCCTAATCGCGGTTTCCATGTTCATGCCGCCAGTATATCTTGTCCGGGGGATTATACATAGTGGACCACGGCTGTTCCAAAACGCCCCGCCGCCGCGTCAGATCGGAAGCGCCGCCGGACGTTCCCCCTTGGTTGATTTTTTGCCCATACCGGTATACCTTAAACAGGAGTTTTTATCAAAAAAAGGCTGTTCCAAAACCCCGCGCGTTTACCGCGCCGTTGAGTAGTTCTGGAACAGGTCCAAACAGTGCGGATCATTTGTAAGGAGCAAGCACAATGAAATGGAATTTTAAATTGACGGTTTTAACCGGAGCGGCGGCGGCGCTGATCCTGGCGGCGTGCAATAAGCCGGCCGCGGCCCCCGCAGCATCCTCCAGCCAGGCGGATGCCGGGGTAACGGTGAGGCTTTTAACCGACGCGACCGGTATAGATGACAAGTCCTTCAACGCGGCGGCGTGGCGGGGCATCCTGGACTTTTACGGCGACGCCCCCCAGAATACCCGGCTGCGGGGAACCCTCTACGAAGCGGTTGCCGCCCAGACTCAGGATATGTATGTCCCCAACCTGCGGCAGGTTACGGATGAAGGCTACGATCTTATCGTAACTACCGGTTTTACCTTTGCCGACGCCCTCACGGAAGTGGCCGGGGACAACCCGAATCAAAAATACCTGATCGTTGATGTGGATTGGGTAAACCTCCCCAACGTCATGCAGGCGGTGTATGCCGAGCATGAGGGCTCCTACCTGGTAGGAGCGGCGGCGGCCCTCAAAGCAAAGGCCGACGGCGTCGCCGATCCTCAGTTCGGCTTTATCGGCGGCGTTCCCGGCAGGACGATTACGAAATTCGAGGTCGGCTACGTCCAAGGAGTCCTGTCGGTGTTTCCCAACGCCCGGTTTGTGGATTACTACGTGAACGACTGGGGAAGGGCCGATCTTGCTAAAACCCAGGCGATGAACTGGTTCGATTCCGGGGTATACGCGGTTTATTCCGCCGCCGGAGCCAGCGGGAACGGCGTCATAGCCCAGGCCAAGCAGTACCGGGAGGCGGGAAGGAACGTCTGGGCCATCGGAGTGGACTCGGATCAGTTTGAAGAAGGGCGGTACAGCGACACCGAATCGGCGGTCCTTACCTCCATGATCAAACGGGTGGAAACCAGCCTGGTCTACGGCCTTAACGCGGTGAAGAACAACACCTTTAAGGGGGAGGTCATCACGTTTGACGTGAAGGCCGACGGGGTCGGCTATTCCACCGCCAATCCCGCCCTTACGAGCGATATTATTAACGAGCTTGAAGCGATAAAAGCTCAAATCGTCTCTGGCGGACTTTATATCGCCGCCGCCAACCAGGAGGCCAAACAGCTTCCCGGCTTCCCCCAGGACTTAAAGGCCCTGGACGATTAGCAGCTTGTTGCGTTTTCGCCCATGAAATCCTGAAAATCGCCGGGGAGGAGCGTGGCGATCCCTCCGGCGCGTGGTTCCTGTACGCCGGGTTCGGTGCGGCGGGGCCGTTCCGCCCGGTTTTTTATTGCTGGTGGTTTGTATGCACGGGGCCGCCCCCGCTGTTGAGATGATCGAAATTACAAAGGTTTTCCCCGGCGTTGTGGCGAACGACCGGGTGAACCTGACGGTTCAGGAGGGTGAAATTCACGCCCTGCTGGGGGAAAACGGAGCGGGCAAGTCTACCCTTATGTCCGTCCTTTTCGGCATGTACGAAGCCGACGGCGGCCGTATCATGATACACGGGAAAGAGGCGGGTATCCGAAACCCCAACGACGCCGTCGCCCTGGGAATAGGGATGGTACACCAGCATTTCCGCCTGGTGCGGAATTTTACCGCGGCGGAAAACATTGTCCTGGGGCTTGAGCGCCGGAACCGCTTCGGGAACCTGGACATGGCCGCCGCGGAATGGAAGGCGGCGGAGCTTTCCGCCGCCTACGGCCTCGCGGTGGATCCCCGGTCCCGGATCGAAAACATGACTGTGGGTATGCAGCAGCGGGTGGAAATCCTCAAAACACTGTACCGGAACGCGGATATTCTTATCTTTGACGAGCCTACGGCGGTTTTAACTCCCCAGGAAATTGATGAACTGCTGCTCATTTTTAACCGCCTCAAGGCGGAGGGGAAGACCATCATCTTCATCACCCATAAGTTAAAAGAAATCAAGGCGGCGGCGGATCGGTGTACGGTGCTGCGCCGGGGCAGAACGATCGACACGGTTGCCGTAAAGGACGCTGATGAGATGGAACTGGCGGAAAAGATGGTGGGCCGGGCGGTCAACTTCAACCTTGAACGAAAGCCCGCCTGTCCCGGCGGGGTTGTTCTGCGTATTGAGAATCTTCGGGTGGACGATTCCCGCAGGCTTCCGGCGGTAAACGGCTTTTCCCTGGATGTGCGGGCCGGGGAGGTGGTCGGCATAGCCGGGGTGGACGGCAACGGCCAGGCGGAACTGGCCGCCGCAGTGTATGGGCTGCTCCCGGTCAAATCCGGGCGTATCCTGTTCAAGGGCCGGGATATTACCCGCGTGAGTATTCGCGAGCGCATTAAGCTGGGGATTGCCTTTGTCCCTGACGACCGGCAGCGGTACGGCGTAGTCCTGGACTTTTACCTCTATGAGAGCCTGATGCTCAAGGGATACCGCAAGCCCCCGTTTGCCCGGAACCTCATCGACCAGTTTGATATTCGGGCCGAAAAGGGCCCCCTGACTCGTACCGGCGATCTTTCCGGGGGGAACCAGCAGAAGGCGGTTATTGCCAGGGAACTCAGTCTTTCCCCGGAGCTGCTCATCGTGGCGCAGCCTACCCGCGGGCTTGATGTGGGGGCTGTCGAGTATATCCACAGGCGGATCCTGGCGGAACGGGACGCGGGCCGGGCGGTGTTGCTGATTTCCTTTGAATTAGACGAGATTCTGGGGCTTTGCGACCGTATCGCGGCGATTTCCCGGGGCGCTCTGGCGGGGATAGTTTCGGCGGAGGAAGCGGAGGAACGCCGCATAGGGGCTATGATGGGCGGGTTTGCCCTTCCGGACAGAATTTAATGGGAGATTTCCATGACTAAACAACCGCGGCCTCCGGTCCGCGTCCGGGGTATGCTTTTAGATGTTTTTACCCGGTCTAACGCCTTCCTTTCCGCAGGCGTGGTGGCCCTGGGGTTTCTTGCGGCGACGGTCCTGATTCTCCTGGTGGGCAGGAATCCCGCCGGGATGTATTCCGCCCTGTTCCAGGTGGTTTCCGGGTGGGACCTGACGCGGGGGACTCACAACATGCGCTATGTGGGGGAATGGCTGGTGAGCGCCGTCCCCCTCATCCTCTGCGGCCTTTCCATGGGCTTTGCCTCCCGGACGGGGCTGTTCAATATCGGCGCGGAAGGCCAGTACGCCGCCGGTCTTACCGCCGCCCAGTTTGCGGCCATCTACGGTCCCCAGATCCCGGTATTCCACTGGGCGCTGGCTGTGCTGGCCGGCGTCGTCGCCGGGGTGGCCTGGGGCGGCGTTGCGGGTTTCCTCAAGGCCCGGTTCAACGTGTCCGAAGTGGTGGCCACTATCATGCTAAACTACATAGCCCAATACCTTTCCCGGTTTTTTACCTTGATGATTCCCGGCGCCAATACCTTCAGGACCCCGGATTTTCCCCAAACCGCCCGGCTTGCCAGCCCCCTGCTCGCATCTCTGACCAACGGTTCCCGGCTTAACTACGGCCTGTACCTTACGCTGGCGGCGGCGGTCTTTTATTGGTTCATCATGGGGAAGACCCGGTTCGGCTATTCCCTGCGGGCCACAGGCTTCAACCGGGACGCCGCCCGCTGCGGCGGCATTAACGTGAACGCCGCCATTATCGCTTCCATGGCTGTTTCCGGGGCCTTTGCGGGCCTGGCCGGGGCGGTGGTTTCCCTGGGGGTCTTTCCCGCGGGGCGGGTTCTGGCGGTTCAGGACGGGTACGGCTTTGACGGCATAGCCGTGGCCCTGGTGGGGAACAGCGCCGCCGGGGGCTGCGTCCTTGCGGGCCTCCTCTTTGGTATGCTCAAATCCGCCCAGCCCCTGATGCAGTCCCGGCAGATACCCAAAGAGATCGCCTCGATTATAGTGGGGCTGGTTGTAGTATTTATATCTCTCCGCGGGGGGATACGGATCATCACGGATTGGCGGCGCACGGAAAGGGCGCGTCGGGGGGGGGAACAGAGATGAACGAATTTTTGCGGGCTGCGGGGAACATGCTTCCCTCAACAGCCATGATCGCCGCCCCCATCCTTATCGCCGCCGCCGGAGGGATGATCTGCGAGAAGGCGGGGGTAGTGAACATCGCCCTGGAGGGGCTTATGGTTTTCGGGGCCATGACCGCCGCCGCCGCCCATGTGCTGCTGGAAAGTTCCATCAGTTTTTCCATTCCTCTGGCGTTGTTTCTGGCCTCCTTCGTTGGCTGCCTCTTTTCCCTGATACACGCGTTTGCCGCCATTACCCTCCGGGCCGATCAGGTAGTCTCCGGCACGGGCGTCAACCTTCTAGCGAACGGAATCACCGTATTCTTCTGCCAACTCATCTTCGGAATGGATCGCACTCAGAACTATCACATGGGTATGAGGGCCGGTTTCGGCGGCGTCTATCCTACCGCCTGGCTCAGCCTCGTCATCCTGGCCGCCTCGTGGTTCGTCCTCTACAAACGGCCCTGGGGTTTCCGTCTCCGCGCCTGCGGCGAACATCCCCAGGCCGCCGCCGCCGCCGGGGTGAACGTCCTGGGTATCCGGTACTGGGCGGTACTCATCTCCGGGGCCCTGGCGGGCCTGGCGGGAGGGTGCATCGTCCTGACCCAGGACATCCAGTACACGGTAACGACTATCAACGGCAAAGGCTTTATCGCCCTGGCGGCGGTCTCCTTTGGCCGCTGGCTTCCACGGGGTATACTGGGAGCGTCCGTTCTTTTCGGCGCATCCTCCGCGCTGGCCGTGAACATCGTCAACATCACAGGACTCAAGTTCCTCCCGGCGGAATTCTTTAACGCCCTTCCCTATGGAATCACCGTGATAACCCTGATACTGTTCAGCGGAAAAGACTACTCCCCCAAGGCCGTCGGCCAGCCCTATGACGCGGGGAAGTGAACAGCGGATGGACGGATTCACGAGCCGGAATCCAAGATAGAAAGGCAGGCGTACTCATATGCCGCCGGCTGCCTGATGCGGTTCGAAACCCGGTAGAAGCACTATACCCTGGCCGGAGGCGCCGCGGCAGCTTTACATTTTTTTCACCTCTTGCTAGACTATGGCCTCTTGTGAGTGAAACAACTCTGAAAGGAAAATTATTAAGGAAGGTTTATTATGTCACGGACTTGCGATATTTGTGGGAAGCACACGATTACCGGAAATTCGGTGAGCCACGCGAAGAATCATACCCGCCGCACGTGGAAGCCGAATCTGAAGAAGATAAAAACCGAAGTGAAAGGGACGACCGTTACCCTAAAGATTTGCACTCGGTGTCTCAAAAGTGATTTTATCACGAAGAAGGTGTAAGTTCTAGTTCTAAGCCGTCATACGCGGGTCCCATAAAAACACCCGTTAATCTTCGTTTTTCCTGAAAATTCACACAATATTCTTCAATTGCGGTGTGGCTGTTGTTATGGGCCAGGTGGGTTACGTATACCCGCCGGGCTTGTATTTCCGCCGCTGTTTCCAGAGCCTCGTCAAAAGAGAAGTGGGTTGGATGCGGCTCCGCTCTCAACGCGCCGATGATGAGGATTTCAGGGCGGGATATTAGGCTGCGGGACGGAGCGGGAAGGGCGCTGGCGTCGGTCAGGTAGACCGCCGCGCCGGGCGTCCCTTGTTCGGTGAGCTTCCAGCCCAGAATATCCAGAACCCCATGTTTTACCGGTATGGGGGTAATCGTGAGGCGGCCTATATGTAGGTCCCCGGCGGTCGCTTCCGGGAGGATGCGGGGTTTGCCGCCGCCCGGCTGGGTTTGCTTGAAAATATAGGAAAACCGTTCTTTCAATTCTTCAATAGTACAGTGATTCCCGTATACCGGGATAGGGCGTTCCCATGTCAGGGAACGTATATCATCAAGACCGTGCAGGTGGTCGGCGTGGGGATGGGTCAGAAACACCGCGTCCAAGCGGGTAATGTTCGCTCTGAGCGCCTGAAGCCTGAATTCAGGACCCGTATCAATCACAAGCCGCTCTCCCCCATCTCCCATGATGTAGAGGGAGGCCCGCATACGCCGGTCCCGGTAATCGGTGGACCGGCAAACCGGACAGCCGCAGCCTATGGCGGGAACCCCGTTAGAGGTGCCGGACCCCAGAATGATTAACCGCATGGGAATACTATACCCAAAAACGCCGGGTTTATAGATACTTCCGTTGGAAGACTTTTACCCTGGCGGAAGCGGTAACGGAGAGAGGGGAACGGTCCCCCCGTGACAGGTATTGGTATCCAAGCCCTGCGATCATGGCGCCGTTATCCCCGCAGAATTCCGGGGGAGGAAAGATGCAGCGAATATCCTCCCGCTCCGCAAGGCGGGACCGCAGTAAGGAGTTAGCCGCCGCTCCGCCTCCCGCAACTACGGTGGTAAGCCCGGTGTCCTCCACAGCCCGAAAAAGACCCCGCAGCAATATTTCTACCGCCGTTTTCTGAAAAGAGGCGGCAATATTCGCCGCTTCATGTTCCCCGCATGAGGGCTTGACCCGGAACTGTTCCAGTTGGTTTATAACCGCCGTCTTGAGTCCCGAATACGAAAGGTCGCAGCGATGGTTTGAACCATTATGTTTTTTATACAGGTTTGGCAGGGGAAAACGAAACGCCTCGCTGTCGCCGGTCTCCGCCAATTTGTCGATTGCCGCCCCTCCCGGATACCCAAAGCCATAATGTTTGGATACCTTGTCGAAAGCTTCCCCTACGGCGTCGTCAATAGTGGTTCCCAGAACGGCGACGCAGTCAAAATTGTCCGCCCGGCAGATGATACTGTGTCCCCCGGATACCAGGAGTCCAAGGAAAGGATACGCCTCAGGCTGTATATCCGTCCGCCCCGGCGCGGCAAGGCGGGGCGCGTAGAGATGGGCCAGCATGTGGTCCACCGCAATAAAGGGCAGGTCCCGGGCCCAGGCAAACGCCTTGGCGAAATTCAGCCCTACCAGAAGAGAACCCAGGAGCCCCGGCTGGGCCGTAGCGGCTACTCCGTCTATATCTCCGGGCTTCAGGCCGGCGTTTGCCAAAGCATTCCCAACTACGTCCAGGATCCATTCCGTGTGCATACGGCTCGCCAACTCCGGGACGACTCCGTTGTAGGCCGCGTGTATGGGAATCTGAGTAGCCACCACGTTGGACAGAACTTCCCGCCCGTCTACGACTACCGCCGCCGCGCACTCATCGCAGGAAGACTCAATCCCCAAAATCTTCATAGTAATAAACCTTCATTTTTAGGACGTTATGCGTAATTTTACCTGAAACCTGTCGTAATAATCAAGGAAAGGGGATATGCTTCTGGACCGAAGGTTCGCATCACGCCGGTTAATCGGGATTTTTGCGCAGCATCGTTCCTACGGAACGCGGCCAGGGCTGGCAAAATGGGGTTGGAATGTTTTTTCAAAATTTATATCCATTTTTTCTATATTCGGCATAATTAAATCGAATAAAAGCATCTCCTTTTATTTTTAATGTATTTTTATCCAAAAAGCGAAAATCATACTCACCTATAATAGATTGATTTTCAACTCCCGTATCATCACCCTCAACGAGTTCTAAAACTATTTTGTTCCCTTCAATCCGCCAAAAACCCACCCTGCATTGGTGATTTTCTGACTCGAAGACCTTCTATTGAATCTACGTACATTTTTATATCATTTGTTTGTGCTGCGATGTTTTTATTTAAAATAGTTAGTAGGATAATTACTATATAAATGCTCCTTCCCAATTTATTATACATTCTGTCCTCCTATTTTTAGGATATATTATTTAAATAAATTTGTCAACCGTTTAGGCCAAATTACACATAACGTTCCGGCTGTTTACGACGTTTTGCGTGGGAGGCGCAGCCGACCTAACAAAACCGTAGGCCGAGTCGCTTTAGCGGCGAAGCGTAAACAGTCCTGTTATGGGCCGTTGTTTTTTCACCATTTTTTTAAATTTTAATTCCTAAAACATTTTTAGCTTATCATAACTAATTCTAACTCTCTTCCGATGATTTCTGCCGTTTTTACCGCAACCTCACCGGTAAATGAAATACATTGTTCCATGTGTACAGGGGATCCCATTTCCATACCCTTTGTTAAAATTTTGCAGCACGCAACTTTATGGTTTCCGGTAAAAACGCCGTGCAATTCCTTTGAAAGAGCCATTGCTTTATTAACCTTATCATCTTTGGGTTGTGTCCTTCCAAAAAAGTATCCAAGACACATTATGCCGCCCGATACAGCACCGCACATACAGAGAGAACCGCCAACTCCAACAGGAAATCCTGATGCCATACTGATTACCTCTACGGGCATTTTCGGGTCAATCTGGTGGCGGATTGTGTATACTATTGCTTCCGAGCAATAGAAATCACCGTTACGATAAAGTTCTTCAGCTTCTTTACGAATCACTGAAATGCTAATTTCATGTACCATTATGTTCCTCCTATATAATCAAGATAAATCATTTCTGAACCAATCATAAGTATAAGCTATAAAATATAATTTGTCAACTATTCGCTATTTTGCCATACAATTTTTCCATAATTCTATTCATTGAACCATTTTATAGTATTATTTGCAATTAGGTGTCTTTCCAACATTTTTTATGCTTTGAAAATCAACTTTAAGCATCATTGGATAAACCATATAAGTATCGCGATGGGGATAGAAACACTATGATATTCAAATTGTTTCAAAAATTCAAGAATAAAACCAAGGTATTTGCCAATAAGAATCCCAATAACCATGCATTGTGTCAACCGTACGATTTTGTATTGCAGGATTTCAGACATCTTTTGCAATTTTTTTGTCTTTGTTTGTTGGCCAAGCTTCAAATAAACTGCAATCTTCATAATGTAATTCCAATGCCTTTTCTCTGATTATTTTGGATCAACTATATTTATCATACCTTGTTTTTACATTATAACCTATTAAT
>JAIRSS010000101.1 GCA_031255315.1 Spirochaetaceae bacterium | reverse complement strand
ACCGTAAGGACGTCTTTCGTGTCCAGGAGGGGAACCCCGTTCAGTTGCCGCCAGGTGCTGATAATATGACAGCGCCCGTCTCATCTTTCCGCGGTTTTCTCCTCACCATCTAAAAGCGTCGGGGAAAGCCATGCGTACTCCTTCTCGTGCTTTAAAAGATGTCTCTTCCCCTCGTTCCACCCGCAATCCTGCTTCTTTTCCCCGTCCCCATTCCGATCGGCTTCGGAACCACCGGTATTACCCGCGTGCCCCGGGCCTGCCGTCGCTCCCGCTGCCGCGCTATGGTAATACGTCGTCTCCCCGTCCTTTGTAATATGCCGGCAATGGCCGCACCATACCTTTTGTGATGCGTGGCGCCACAACCCGTCTATCGCCAGCAGCACACCCCGCCCCCTCCACTGTTCGCAGGTTGTCCATGAACACCCCCCGACAACGTCCCGGGCTCTATGCCGCCCGTCAATTCCCGTATCTTGTTGTTCCGGGGTATTTCAGACACTCCAAACAGGGTTTCCCTGTTGCCGCGCCGCCGTCTGGCTTTCATCGCCCGCTGAAAATGGAGCGGCGACGGGTACAAGAAGAAAAATACGGCAAACGCGCACATCAGCGCGTCCGTAACCCGGTACCGCTGGACGTTCCCCCCACACCGTACATCGGGGATGCTATCCCCCCCCTTTCGCAAACCGCCAAGCAGCCGCTTTATGACGCCCTCTCCCATACCCTCAGTTTATCATGTTTTTTAAAATGAGAATTGCTGTTGAGGCACTGCGGGCGCTTGATCAAAAATCCTACGGTATGGTATAGTCACTATTCATTGAGGGCGAACAGGTTAACGTTGCGCCGCTTGAGTATCGGGAATTCCCGCTGGCGGACAAGCAGCTTCAGGGTTTTGCTGGATTAAGAAGATCGAGGAGGATAGACATGAGCGCCGCTATCAGATTGAAAAGGTTTGGGACGAAAAAGCGTCCGTATTACCGTATTGTGGTTATGGATAAACGATCCGCCCGGGACGGGAAGGCCATTGAGGAATTGGGTTATTATCATCCCATAGAAGTCGAGGATAAGCAGATACGCTTTGACGCCGGTAAGGTCAGGTCATGGGTGGAAAAGGGGGCTGCGATCAGCGACACGGTCCGCGACATTCTGAACAAAAAGAATTTTTCGCTGTAATTATCCGTAAATTTATCCGTCCGTATTTGGCGTGGATATGCGGCGTGAGGGAGGGCCGTCCCAACCGGCGGATCCAGGGTGGTTTTCCGTAGAACCCCGGCAGCGTGTCCGGGGCTTTTGTTTTTGAGGAGAATACAATGGAAAAGGATCTAGTTGAATATATTGCGAAATCCTTAGTAGATGATCCTTCTTTGGTAACGGTGAGCGTGGTGGAAGGAGAAAAGGCTACTGTTTTGGAACTCCGGGTTGGTCCGGGAGACATAGGCAAGGTAATTGGCAAACACGGCCGTATCGCGAAGGCTGTCAGAACCGTCTTGCAGGCGGCTGCCGCAAATTCCGGAAAACATACGGTTCTGGAAATTTTAGACTGATAAATTGACCTCCCGATTCGTCGTCGGCCTTTTGGGAGCTCCTTTTGGCCTGGAAGGGTACATCAAAGTCCGGTCTCTTTCCGGGGAAACCGCTCATATCGCTCAATTGCGGATGGTAACGGTGCGCCGGGACGGCGGCGAGCGGTCGTTTGATGTGGAAGGGGTTGATAAAAAGGGTGAATCTTTACTCGTCAAACTCAAGGGGATAGACTCCCCTGAGGCGGCGAAACTTCTGAAAGGGGCGGAGATTCTTACCAGCCGGGAAAACGCCGCTCCCCTGGGACCGGGGGAATATTATATTAGGGACCTGCAAGGTATAGCGGTGGTTTCCCCCGATGGCGGCATCCTGGGCCGGGTGACGGATGTTCTGGAGGGGGGCGGCGGGTATCTGATAGAAATGAGCCTTCCTTCAGGGGAACGCAGGCTCGTCCCCTTCAGAAAGGAATTTTTTGGGGACGTAAGCCCGGAATTGGGCCGGGCCGTACTCCTCCGCCGGTGGATTCTTGAGGACGGTGGATAAATGAAGTATACGGTCCTTTCCCTTTTCCCGGAGATTACCGATGCCTATTTTGCCGCGTCCATCATGGCAAAGGCGATAAACCGGGGTATTGTCGAGTATCGTCCGGTAAACATACGGGAGTTTGCCCGGGATCGGCATCATACCTGTGATGACGCTCCGTACGGCGGGGGCGCGGGTATGCTGATGCTCCCCGAACCCCTGGGGCTGGCGCTGGAGTCTGTAGGAGTCAAGCCGCGTCCGGTTGGTGAGGAGTTTGTGTCCGGTGAAATTCCCGGCAGGCAGGTGATCTATCTTTCCCCGTCGGGGAGGCCCTTTACCCAGGCGCGCGCCCGGGAGTTGGCGGGAGAAACGGAACTGGTCCTTATCTGCGGCCGTTACGAAGGGATAGACCAGCGTATCATTGACCTTTACGCAGACGATGAGATTTCTATCGGAGATTATGTGCTTTCCTCCGGGGAAGTGGCCGCGTTGGCGCTGATAGACGCGACATACCGGCTTCTGAATGAGGTGATTACGCCTGAATCCCTGGAAGAAGAGAGTTTTTCCGGGAATTTGCTGGAATATCCCCAGTATACACGCCCGGAGGTTTATGCTACAGTAAAAGTTCCGGAAGTTTTGCTTTCCGGGCACCATGAGAATATTCGCCGTTGGCGGCGGAGAAAGCAGGTAGAAAAAACCCTGGCCGTACGGCCGGATTTAATAGACCGGGGAGCAGCCCGGGAACTGTTCGACCGGGAGACTGGCCGGCTCATAGAAGAACTGAGGTGGAAAGATGAACGAGATAAGGGCGATTGAAAACTCTCAAATGAAGACCGATGTGAATAATTTCAAGGTCGGGGATACCGTAAAGGTTCATTTCAAAATTGTTGAAGGCAAGAATGAACGAATTCAGGTCTATGAAGGCTTGGTTATCGCGGTCAAGAACGCCCGGTTGGGCAAGACGTTCACGGTTAGAAAGAATTCCTACGGAGTCGGGGTTGAACGGGTGTTCCCGCTTCATTCTCCCCGTATTGCCAAGGTAGAACGCGTCCGCCCCGGTAAAGTCCGCCGGGCCAAACTCTACTACATTCGGAAGAAGATCGGGAAAGCCGCTAAGATAAAGGAACTTATTACGAAGAAAAAACCCGCGGCAAAAACTGTTCCGGCTGCTAAACCCGTAATTTCGGATCCGGTATAAAGCTCTTGCTTTAGGAGGGAATGAGTGAAGCTCCGAGGGTTGGAACCCGATAAACTCGTTCTTCCTATCCGGGGGGCGGGTTTAGCCGGTGGTGCGCTTGGCGGTAAAACGGCGCCTTCCCTGGGGCTTAATCCTTCCAGCAGGACCGTTTTTTTCTCCGAAGCCGTTGGACTGGACGGTAAAGATGGGGCGTACCGGGTGCAAACAGGATCTGCTACGCCGCAGACGCAATTCAGTTTGACCCAGGTGGTCCGTTCCCTAAACCTTCCGGTAGACGCTCTTTCCTCCGCGCTTGTTGTTTTTGCGCGGTATTTTTTTCTGCCCTTGGATCCGGCCCTGCTTACTAAGCTCAGACGGGAAGTTCTGCCCCTTAAAACGCCTCGGGAATCCGCCGCCCTGGCCGCCGCAGCCGTGGCGGACAAGGGGGCGGCTCTTACTCCGGAAGCATTGGATGCCTATGTTTCGGCTATAGATCCAGAGGCCCGCAGAGAGCAAAAAGGCGGGCGGGGTTGGAATGGTTCAGAAGCGGACGGTTTTGATCGAAGAGGCCGGCCGTCTGAAAATTCCAGGGAAGCCGGGACGGCGGATAGAAGCGGCCAGGGTTCCGTACCAGAACGATTTACCATGGACGAGTTCAGAAAGATTGGGGAGGATATAGACGAAAACGATCCGTTGTTGGGTATACTGAACCGTATCCCGGGTAAAGACGGGAAGCGTTGGATGGTGTATCCCTTTCAGGTTTCGTGGCGGGGGAAGCGGTTCATGGTTTCGGTTCGGGTACGGACGGGGATCGGAGCGGAGGACGCCCGGCTTGCGGTGGATGTTGCCGGGGAAGACCGGCGCTGGTTGTTTGTGGTTAACCGGTCAGATGAAGCGGAGGGGGGGGCCGAGACCGAGGTTTCCCTGTGGCCGCCGCCTGAAACAGGGAACCGGGAGGTTCTGGAACGGGAAATCCGGGAGGCTTTGGGATTCCTGGGCGGACGGGTGATCCTGCGGGACGGCGAATCGTTCTTAGCGGAATGGAGAAACGATGTTCTCTCTCCTGTAAACGAAGAGGTTTAACAAAGATAGAAAAGCAACGGAAAATCGCGTCCGCTGTTGGATATAACCCTGAAGAAGGGGTTCCCCGGATTGTTGCGCTTGGGCAGGGCCGGGAGGCGGAGCAGATCATAGCGCGGGCCCGGGAAGCGGGGATCGCCGTGATAGAGGACCCTGCGCTTGCGGCGGCGTTGACAATCGGCCATAAACCGGGGGATTATGTGCCGCAATGGTGCTGGGAAGCGGTGGCAAAGATCCTGGCGTTTGTATTCACCAAGGAAGCTCAGGAATGAACAGCCCGGTTAATCCGTTGCGGGGGAGCCGCGTCTTTCTAAAACATGTCTCTACAGGGGCGCTTAACCCTGGGGCCTTCCCGAAAAGGGCATGAATAAGGGGCGGGAAGGAGAGAACCGGGCCGCTGCTGAAGTGGAAGCGGCGGGGATGCGGATCATCGCCCGGAACGTCCGTTCTCCATCGGGAGAAGTCGATATTATCGCGGCGGACGGCGATACGCTGGTATTTATTGAAGTAAAAGCCTGGTCTGTCTATGGCATCGAGAATCTGTCCTACGGGATAAACCGGAAAAAGCAACGGCGGATCATAGAAACCGCTAAGTATTTTCTTTCGGTTCATCGAGAATATAATAGTATGGCCGTTCGTTTTGATGTTATTTTCATTGGGCCTGACAAAGTAATCCGCCTTGAATCGGCGTTTACGGAGTGCGTATGACCGAAATCCCCAAGGAAGATCGGATGTCTCATTCTGCAATTGAACATTTCCGTAAAAAGATCAATAATAAAGCGTATCTCAATGAAGCTATCCAGAGAATTGCCGTGGTTTTGTGCAATGAACTGCTGGATATTCCCCACGGAGGTTTAGTGCATGGGCGGCAGCGGAAAAAACGGAAATAGTCAACGAAAATCTTCCAGGCGCCGGGCTAAAACCGGCGAAGGCTGGCAGAGTCAGGGCAAAAAACGAGGCGGGGATACGTATCATGTTGATAAAAAACAGGGAGGGCTGTATACCCGGCCCAAGTGGATCCCCATAAAACCGCCTGCTGATCCGCTTCCCGTTCCGGAATGTTCCATGTGCGGGAAACCTATCAAGGATATCACTTCCGCCGTGGCGGACAGGCTTACCGGAGCGCCGGCGCATTTTGATTGCATTGTTTCACAAATTTCGAAAAGTGAAACCATAGAAAAAGGAGACACGGTTACCTATATAGGAGGGGGCCGGTTCGGAGTTGTTCATTTTACAAACCCTCATGATACCCGGAACTTCAAAGTAAAAAAAATCATTGAGTGGGAGGATAAGGGGAACCGGGCTGACTGGAGGCAGACCGTAGCGGATCATTTTTCGCTGACGTGATATGGCAGATCGCAGAGAGGGTTTTTTATCGAATCCGGCTGTCCGCGAAAATTCTTCTCTTCTCCAGACGATAGGGGTATTTACCTATATTGATGAATTGAATCAGGAAATTCATCATTTTAAAGATCTGCTTTCCGGGGCTGAGGAAATTTTCAGCCAAACATCTATTGACGCCATCATGAACACCGCCGTTGTGCAGATTTCCGACCGGTTCCTCCCTTCTTTCATCGTTTTCCTGTGGAAGCCCCGCCAGGATAAGATTGACGTAACCATCAAAGCGTATAAGAACTACAAGCTGGTAGACTTGCCTATTGACATCACTTCCATCAGCCCGCTGGAACCCTTCTTTCAAAAGAACCGGCAGCCCGTCAAGTATGAATTTTTAAGGCGGTACATAGCGGTTAGTACGGATGATAATCCGTTTAAATCCCTGGATACGCTGTCGCCGGAGTTGGTGATCCCCATCCTTGGGCCTTCCCGCAGTCTCTACGGTATTATCCTGATAGGGAATAAGATGTTGGAGGATGCCTATACTGAGCGGGAACTGGATTTTTTGAATCAGATTATGTCCTTTGTTTCTCTGGCTATTCAGAATCATCTCCATTATGAACGATCCGTCCGGGATGTAAAAACCGGCCTTTTCAATCATGGATTTTTTATGACCCGGTTGAATGAGGAAATCGCCCGGGTGGGCCGCAGGGAACAGGAATCATCATCCCTGATTGCCATTGATGTGGATAAATTCAAATCTTTTAATGATACCTATGGGCATCTTGCGGGAGACAAGGTTCTTGAGTGTATCGCGCAGGTTATCAAGCAGAGCGTCCGCGTTGAAGATGTGCCTTCCCGCTTTGGGGGAGAGGAATTCACCATCCTCCTTCCCAATACGGATCAGTATACCGCGTTTATCGCGGCGGAACGGGTGCGGAACGCCATCGCCGCCATTACGGTCCCCTGGACGCAGGCGCTGCCCCAGGTAACCATAAGCCTGGGGGTGTTCACCTTCAACAAGCGCACCAACCTTTCGGCGGAGGAGATCCTCCGCCGGGCTGATGAGGCGCTGTATCAGTCTAAGTCAAACGGCAGGAACCGGACCACCGTATCCTGTCCCCGGGGCTTGTTCTACAAGGCGCAACAATTTGGAAAAAAGGCCGCCGCCAAAACACTGGAAGATTTGCCGGCGGAACCGGAGTACGGAGGCGTGGTATTGTGATCGGTATAATCGGAGCTATGGAGGATGAAGTAATCATGCTCCGTAAGGCTATGACGGAAGCGGCGTCCTGTCCCGCGGGTCCGGGAGGCGGTGAATTTATCCGGGGGAACCTGGAAGGGAAACCGGCGGTACTGTTGCGGTGCGGCATAGGCAAAGTCAACGCCGCCGTAGGCTGCGCCCTGCTCATAGAACGGTATAGACCGGAAGCGGTGATCAACACCGGTTCAGCCGGAGGCATAGACGGCGCTCTTAGTTTTGGGGACGCCGTCATTTCCACCGGCCTGGTCTATCATGACGCGGACGTCGTCAGTTCGGGCTACGCGCCGGGGCAGATTCCCGGTATGCCCGCGATCTTTCCGGTTTCAGAAGATCTGATGCGCCGGGCGGAACAGGCGGTAGACGAACTGGTGAGGGAGGGGCGGCTTCCCGGAAACTTTCATCATGTCAGGGGCCTTACCGGTTCCGCCGATGTGTTTATGGATACCGCCGAAAAGATAGAGCGGGTCCGCCGGGTTTTTCCCCGCATCCGGGCGGTGGAAATGGAAGGCGCCGCCATTGCGCATACCTGTTTCCTTTTCTCCGTTCCCGTTCTGATCATCCGGGCCGTGTCCGATATAGCCGGCGTGGAATCTCCCATGAAGTTTGACGAATTTCTTCCCATCGCTTCCAAACATTCCGGGGAAATAGTCCGCCGTATTGTGCGGGATTGGTAAAAAATACCCATAGAGAGCTAGAGGAGAACCAGTATGAAGAAAATTGCCAGTTTTCAAGTTGATCACCGCAGGTTAAAACCAGGGCTTTATGTGTCCCGGAAAGATATGTTTGGGGAGACGGCGCTCACCACATTCGACCTGCGTTTCAAGGAGCCGAATACGGAGCCGGTCATAGATATGCCCGCGCTGCATACTATCGAACATCTGGGGGCGACCTTCCTCCGTTCCCACCAGGACTGGGCGGACCGGGTGGTCTATTTCGGGCCTATGGGATGCCGTACCGGCTGTTACCTGATCCTGGAGGGGGATCTTTCCTCTGAAGACGCCCTTCCCCTGGTCCGGGAGATGGTGGACTGGATTGCCGCCTTTGAGGGGCAAATCCCCGGCGCGGCCCCGGCGGAGTGCGGCAACTGGCGGGAACAGAATCTGGAGATGGCAAAATGGGAGGCAAACCGGTACGCCGGGGTGTTGAAGAATCCGGCTGCGGAGAATCTGAACTACCCGGTCTAATAAGCGGCAATATCCTGCATCGTACACGGGTATAAAAATTTAAATGGTTGATGCGGTTCCAAAACTGAAGTTTGAGAACCGCATCAGGGTCCTGAACATACAATTTTTTTTAAGGCGCACGGTTTTTTATGAAGAAGTTCATCCTTATCCCCGATTCATTTAAGGGCGTCATGAGTTCCGCTGAAATATGCGGCCTTATGGAGGAAAGCATCCATGCCGGCCGCCCTCATGCGGAAGTAATCTCTATTCCTGTGGCCGACGGCGGAGAAGGCAGCGTTGACGCCTTTCTGACGGCCGTGGGAGGAAAGAAGATAACCATTCCGGTCAAGGGGCCGTATATGGAGGATATGACGGGGTTTTACGGCCTTATTGACGGAGGCGCTACGGCGGTGATCGAAATGGCCGCCTGCGCGGGGCTGCCTTTAGCGGGCGGCAAGCTCCACCCGGATCAGACTACTACGTACGGCGTAGGCCAACTTATGGTCCACGCCGCGAAACAGGGCTGCGGAAAGATCATTCTGGGCCTGGGGGGGAGCGCCACCAATGATTTTGGCGCCGGGGCCGCGGCGGCGGCGGGGATACGCTTCTTCGATTCTTCCGGTAAAGAACTGGTCCCCACCGGAGGCAGCCTTTCCCGTATAGCCCGTATTGACGCCTCCGGCCTTCTGCCGGAACTTAAAGCGGCGGAAATCGTTGCCATGTGCGATATAGACAACCCGCTGTACGGTCCCCAGGGCGCCGCGTATGTGTTCGGTCCGCAGAAGGGGGCCGATCCCGGCATGGCGCAGTTTCTGGATGAGCAGCTCCGTTCTGTTTCGGAAACGGTGATTCGGGAATTTGGCGCCGATGTATCCGCCGTTCCCGGCGCCGGCGCAGCCGGAGGCATGGGCGGCGGAATGATCGCCTTTTTTGGTTCCCGTTTGCAAATGGGCATAGAGGTCGTTCTTGACACGGTTGGGTTCGACAAACTTTTGGAAGGGGCGGATATAGTGTTTACCGGCGAAGGGAAAATAGACGCTCAAAGTCTGCGAGGCAAGGTGGTAATCGGCGTCGCCCGGCGGGTCAAGAAAGCTGCGGCGTTAGGGAAGGCGGATATCCCGGTTGTCGCGATAGTTGGCGACATTGGCGATAGTATTGAAGAAGCCTACCGCGAAGGGGTTGCGGCTGTCTTCAGCATCAATCGAGTGGCGGTTCCCTTTGAGGAAGCCAGGCATCGGGCCCGGTCCGATTTAAAATTGACGATGGATAATCTGATGCGGTTTATGGCCCGGCTTAAACGATCCGTTTAAATACAATTTGTAATCCCCCGGATGTGCCGGGGGACTCAAAAGCTTTGAATTTTGCGGGAGCATTAAAAATTTGCTAATCTATGCGATACAGGACGGTATACCGCGAGGTATACCGCTTTAGCCATGGAAATGATCAGCAATGCGCAGGTTTCCCTCCATCATCGTTGATGAAATCCTCACCCCGGACGAATATCAAAAACTCCCGCAGCGTTTCATGCGGGCATAGCGGTCTGCCGCCCTCTTTCACTGATTTCCTGTATACAGTATAATTATAGAAAATGAAAAAGCTCATTCTTGTCAGGGTTTTTGTAGTCTCCATGCTTGTTATGGTGATGGTGATGGGGGCTGGTCTGGGTTTATCCTTAGCGGAAACGGCGAACATCAAGAATCAGGAAAATTTTGTTGAATTCGCCCCGGCCCTGCCGACCAAGATACTCGATATTCACGGGACTCTTATTACCGAGTTTTCCGCGGACGAAAAACGGGAGTTGGTTGCGTTGAGCGATCTGCCCCGGCATCTCATTTACGCGGTGCTGGCCCGGGAAGATCCGGATTTTTACAACCACCGGGGATTCAGCATCCGGGGGATTGCCCGGGCCTTTTACGGCCAGGTAACGGGCAACACGCTGGGGGGCGGTTCGACCATCACCCAGCAGGTGGCGGGGACCTTATATACCGACCGTACCGAACGCTCTTATTCCCGGAAGATACGGGAACTCTGGTGGGCTATCCAGATGGAACGGCGGTATACCAAAAACGAAATCCTGGAGATTTACCTCAACTATATGTATATGGGTCCCGGCGTCTATGGGGTGGAGGCGGCGAGCAAGTATTTCTTCAGCCACAGCGCCCGGAATATTACCCTGGCGGAAGCGGCGATTCTGGTGATCCAGCTTTCAAACCCCGCCCGGTATAATCCCCTGGATAACCCCAACGTCGCTATGGACCGGCAGCGCTCGGTACTGGACCGTATGATAGAACTAGGCTATACCACCCCCGAAGAGGCGGATGCGTCTTTCGATGAGTATTGGGACAGCTACGATTATACCCGGGTATCGACCGCGGCCTATTATAACCGGGAAGACAGGGCCCCCTGGTTCAGCGAATATGTACGCCGGGAACTGGATGAGATGATGTACGGTACTATGGATTATTACCGGGACGGGTATACGGTGCAGACTACCCTGGATTTGGATTTCCAGGAGGCCGCTGAAACATATATGGCTCAGGGGCTGGAACGGGCAAACCGGGAATTCTCCCGGTCCCGGGGCGCCAGGCTGGAGCAGGCTGAACGGATATATATTCCCGTCGTGGATCTTCTTTCGCTCTACTTCAATCTTGACGGTATTCACGCAACCTCGGACGCCCAAACCGAGCAGAAAGCTAAGTCCCGGTACACCAAAGTCGTAAACCCGGTAGTGGACATGGCGGCCCTGGTCTTCGGTCTGCCGGACCTGAAAGGCATAACCAATACCGCCTATGCGGAGATGAAAACAACGACCGAAAGGAACGTGATTGAGGGGGCGCTCATCACCATTGAAAGCGAAACGGGGTATATCAAGGCCATCGTGGGGGGGTCAAAGTACGACGAATCAAACCAGTTGATCCGGGCGGTCCAGGCGCGGGTCATGCCGGGAAGCTCTTTTAAGCCTCTGTACTATTCGGCGGCTATTGACAGCCGGAAATTCACCCCCTCGACGTTGATCTACGACCTTCCCATCGTCTTTCATAATGAAGACGGGACTCCTTACCTTCCCCTGAATTTCCGGGGGGAATGGAAAGGTCCGGTCCTGCTCTACAACGCTCTGGCCAACTCTATGAACGTACCTTCCCTGAAAATTTTAGACGGCATAGGCTTTGACGCGGCCATAGACCGGGCGGCGGATCTTCTGATGGTTTATGACCCGGCGGTCAAACGGCGGACTTTCCCCCGGCTCTACCCTATGGGCCTGGGAACTATCTCAGTGGCCCCCATTCAGATAGCCAGGGCGTACGCGGTTTTTGCCAACCAGGGGCAGGACGTAACGCCGTTAGCTATACGAGCTATAGAAGATCGGAACGGCCGGATAATCATGGATCCGGAACGGGAACTGCGGGCGCAGCAGCACCGTATGGGAAACAATATGCAGGTCATAAGCCAGCAGAATGCCTATGTTATGACGGGGCTTCTGAAGAAGACCCTGGATGTGGGTACTCTGGCTTCGGTGTCGGGAAAATTTATCTTCCGGGATGAAAACGGCGAGCGGTATCGTATTCCCGCAGCGGGCAAAACCGGGACCACCCAGAACTGGTCCGACGCTTGGGCGGTAGGCTACACCCCCTACTATACCACCGCCATCTGGTTTGGCTTTGACAAACCGGGGAATTCTCTGGGGCTTTCCCTGACCGGGGCGACCCTGGCCGGGCCTATTTGGGGGGACTATATGCGGGATATCCATCAGGGGCTTCCAGCAAAGGACTTTATCCGCCCCGCCGGCGGGGTTGTAGACGTAACAGTCTGCGCCCAAACCGGACTGTTGAAAACTCCGGCTTGCCCCCACGGCGTTACGCTTACCTACCTGGAAGGGACTCAGCCCGGTTCGTATTGTGACACCCACGGAAACGTCCCGGTTCCTATTATTGCCTCACGGGGGCTGAACCTCAACGCCTTGGGGATAGACGATACGGCGATTTTGCAGGATCTCAAGATGCCGGAACTTGATTTGAATTTCCTTCCGTCTGCTGGAAACCAGAGGCAAAGCAGTCAGAGTTCTTCTCTCGACACGGAGGGATACGGCGTGGAACTGCCGAGTTATAATCCCCTTTTGGATTAGGAATGGAGGGGAGCGGGGAACCGGTCGTCCGTTTACTGCGAAGCGCTATGTCGGGACTAGCAGCTAGACACGATTCCAACTGCGGGTAGAGCTGGTTGAGTTTGACGTGGGCATTGGCGGTGGTAAAACGCCGGTTGAGTTTACCGGCTCCCGTGTTTCGGCGTGTACAGTATCTCCCGGTTGCCTTTTATCCGTTTCGCTTCCACCGCCGGATAGGTTTCATATCATGGAAGCGATGCTCTGGGTGTTCAGATTGTCCGTCACCAGGACGATCTGTTCCACCTCAGGGAAATCTTTGTTTGGTGGTGATCTACAAAGTATGATGGGAAAAATACTGCTAATTCTTTAAGATACAATGAATTACAGAGTTCCAGCCTTGCAAGGCATCCTAATTACGTAGTTTTTATATAATTTCAT
>JAIRSS010000069.1 GCA_031255315.1 Spirochaetaceae bacterium | reverse complement strand
GCGGGGCTGCCGCACGCGCCGCAATAGGCCGATTCCCGGCGCCATTGCATGACATGATACGCCCTGAACAGGCGGCCTATGTCCCCCCGTCCGGAGAAAACGCCCTGTTCCGCGGCAGGAAGGGAACGCCGTATCGGGACAGTCCGCCAGCCTGGGGGCAGGGAGGCGGCCTTGTCCAGAAACACCCCCCCTATCGTTCCTTCCCCCTCAGTTTCGGGGATTTCAAAATAATCCACTCCCGCGCCTTCTCCCCCACCCGCACCGGCCCATTCGCCGGGAAGCAGGTCCCGGCTGATTCCTGTGAATACCACGGAACCGGCGGCGGGTCCCTGGGGACGATCAGAACATGAATCGGGGACTACCAGAGCGTCCCCCCGGAAAACAAACGCCCTCGCCGCGCAAACATCATCAGCCATAGGCCCTCCGTAACGCCATCATAGAAGGATAGGCCCCTGACCGCAAGGCCGCCCTTCCGCCGCTTCTATCAATACGCCGTACGAAAAGGAGCGGCGGGAACGGGGGAAGAGAATCCGCCGATGTACATCGGATGCACCGCCGCTTTTACGGGCAAAAGACGGGCGTCAAGGGGTTTTTTCCCTCTCTTTTCTGTAAACTCTTCAATTTTTCCGGTTGGTACAGTATACTTGAGTACAGGAGGTTTGTATGAACGGTACCAGTTATCTTGAAGCAGTTCCCCTTAGCACAATCGTCAAATATCAAAGCGGTCCGCCTAAAGACGCGGTCTCTTTTATAGGATTTCCCCAGCTGCACCCTTCAGATAAATATAAAATCATCTTGGTCAATGATCCCTTGGGGGATAATCCCACGGTGATGGAATTTAAACGGGAAGATATACTTTATGCCGAAGACGCCCATTCCGCCGTTACCGAAGCGGGCGAGGGGGTTCCGCTGGTCAAACTCTGGGTACGCCGCGGCGCGCGGGGGGTCATCATGGAGCCGTTTGAAGTACAGCAGCCTATCCGGATGGTAAATAAGGCTGGGGAAACCGAATGGAATAATGACGCCTGACGCGGGGTTGCCCCGGTATTTCAGCCCCGGACGGGCGGATGACGGTTCTTCGCTTGTCCGGTGCGGGCTTTGCCCCCATCGGTGCGGCATCCCCCGGGGCGGGGCCGGACGGTGCGGAGTCCGGCGGAACCGGAACGGCGGGGGGGACATTCCCTTTTACGGCCTTGTTACCGCCCTGGCGGCGGATCCAATCGAAAAAAAGCCGCTCTACCATTTCAGGCCCGGATCGTCCATCTTGTCTGTGGGCTTTGCGGGATGCAACCTGCACTGTCCGTTCTGTCAGAATTGGCAAATCTCCCAGGGAACCCGCGGCGCGTCAAGGGGCCAGAAGGTTTCCCCCAGCGAGGTGACAGCCGCCGCTCAAACCGGAGGATTCCGCCAAATCGCCTACACCTACTCGGAGCCGCTGGTTCACGCTGAATTCCTCCTGGACTGCATGGTTCTGGCCCGTCAAGCGGGCGTCGCCAACGTTTTGGTGAGCAACGGCTGCGTGAATCAGGAAGCGGCGGCGGATATTCTTGCCCTGACCGACGCCGTCAACATAGACCTTAAATCTTTTTCGGCAGAGACCTATTCCCGCGTTCTTGGCGGGGATCGCGCCGCAGTGCTTGCCTTTATCGAAGCGGCCTATGCCGCCCGGGTTCATCTGGAGATTACCACCCTCATAGTCCCGGGGCTCAACGACAGCGCCGATGAACTTGAGAAGTGCGCCGCGTTTATCGCCGGTCTTTCCCCGGATATTCCCTGGCATCTTTCGGCTTACCGCCCGGCCTACCGTTGGGACGCCCCTCCCACGGACAGCGCCTTCCTCATCCGTATGGTCCGCCGCGCTCGAGAAACCCTCTCGTATGTATATGCCGGCAATATCGACGGCGGAGACTCCGGGGGAGAACTGCACGACACCGCCTGTCCCGCCTGCGGGCAGCCGCTGGTCCGGCGCCGGGGTTACCGGATCGCCGCCGATGGGCTGGGGATGAAGGAAACGGCGGGCGGGCGGATCTATTACTGCGCTGCGTGCAACCGCCCCCTAAAATGTTTTTCTTATTGAGTGGTCCAAGGCCGGGTGTGCCAGCACGCCGTCAATTCATGTTGGAACCGCCTCGCGCTTCTACCTAAACAATATACGGTTTAGGCAGGATCGAACGATTCACGAAGCAAACGAATTCTGAGGCGTTTCGTGCGACGGCCGCCCTTGCGAGGCGCACAGCGGACGGGGGCAATCCAGAGGAAACGGCCTCTTCGCTGGATTGCTTCGTTTCGCCCACAATGACGGGCGCTCCGTTCGGCACCGCGCCTCGTGATATTTTACGAGGAGAAGCCCTGTCGCCGGGCGGTTTTACAGTTTCTGCTTGATACGCCAGAGGAACTGACATCCTCATTTCCGCAAAACGGATATGTTTACGCCGATTGCCATAATTATTTTACGTAAACCCCCGGCTATGCCGGGGAGACTTGAAAAGGCTATGCCGTGCCGTGCGTGAGCCGAACAAAGAAAAGTAAATTGGCTGTGAGAAATTCAATAAACCGGCGCTGGAGGCGTGCAAAAAATAGGAAAGTAAATTTGCCTGACCAGTAAGCAACATAAGTATTGAAAGCAAAAATTAAGGAAACAATGGCAGAGGAGGGCGTAAATCAAAAATATTCTGTGAGTGAAAAAATATTTGTAAGTCGATTGCCCCCTTTAAGGAGGCTTCCTAAAGCCACCGGCTATACCGGTGGATTATTACTTCCGTGTAGTAAAACTCTTCGGAGTGAAGGTAAGTATGAACCAAAGTGAAAAAATATTAATCTCTTTTTTTAACCGGCTTCGCGCTCTGGCCGGAAGTCTGATAAAGCCTGTCCGGGCGGGGTGGATGCGTTTGCCCCGGCTCTGGGCGTTTATTACCCGCAGGAAGGCCGGCGGTGTGTCGCTTTACCGGCAGAAATTCAGCAGCCTGGATTTGGGGGACCTTCTTCTTGCGGTAGGCCGTGAGCTGCCCGGCGACAAAAAGGACGGGGCCGGGCAACAGCGTAAGACGGCTGAAATACGGTCTTACTGCCTGCCCCCAGGCACGGTGCGGATAA
>JAIRSS010000017.1 GCA_031255315.1 Spirochaetaceae bacterium | reverse complement strand
TGTTGTCGAGACGTATCCCGGTATTCGGGAAATTCGGGGGGACATACTGCCCATGCAAATCATAGAAAGCAAAAAATTGTCCTCTGCGGATAATTTATGGCTAAAAAGTCTTCGCGGCGGCTTGGATTTGGAATCGACTCGTGTTATATTGAAGGAGGGGAGTAAAAAAGGGAAGGAAGCCCCTGTCCGGGTTTACCTTGACGTCATACTACGAGCCAATTCCACAATGATTCGGGAGGTTCTAAACATGAGCGATGGAGCGCTTACCATCGAAACGGTTCTTGAAGAAACCGGTTTAGCGGCGAAGTACGAATTGAGGGGCGAGGCCAAAGGTGAAGCTAGGGGCGAGGAAAAAGCCCGGAACCTTTTAGACATGGGCTGGACCATCGAACAGACTGCCCGGACTTCCCGGCTGGCCATTGAGAAGGTTCAATCTCTTCATGAGTATATGCAGGGCCGTAAGTAAGAACCGGTAATTGGGCTTGAACGAACCATCAAATACATGTTTATTGACGAAATAACCAATCAGAGGTTTTACACGGAATGACGTAACAGTTCCTACCAGCCTGTTGCACTTGTGGATTTTTTGCATATACATGCAAAAATCCCGATTAATGGGCATGCTGCGAACCTTCAGTTCGACGGAGTTTGCAAGGTATAAATATTCATAAGAATGAATATTTAGGCTGTTTTATGCGTGAAGCGTAACAAACTCCTAGATGTTTTGCTACACGATGTAGTATAATGGAGGGATAGGTTCGCCGCTTTTCATGCGGCGGCATTTCTTGTTAAAAGGCATTTGTAAATGGAAACCCTGGAAAAACAGCCTGGTGACGATGAAATCTCCCTCATCGACCTCTTCGCCGTACTCTGGCGCCGTAAGGTGCTGATTCTCGCTATTACCCTAACCGCCGCCGTCGCGGTGGTTGTTTTCGCCGTCGTCTCGCTCAAGATGCCCCCGGAAACATCGCCCCTTCCCAATGAGTACACCCCGTCCGCCCTCATGATCATCAACAACGCTTCCTCTTCCAGCGGTGGTATGGCTTCTATGATCGCTTCCAGCGGCTTAGGCGGACTCGCGGGTCTTGCGGGAGTCAGTACCGGCGCAACCTTTAGTGAACTCGCTATATATCTGACCGGTACTAATACATTCCTTGATTCGGTGGTGGATGAATTCGACCTCATTACCCGGTACAAGATAGAAGAATTTTACCGCGCCGAAAGCCGTAAGGCCCTGAAGAGCAACCTCGCCGCCGCCCACGATGAGAAAAGCGGGGTTTTCAGCATTTCCTTCACCGACATAGACCCCGTCTTTGCCCAGCAGGTTGTTAATTACTGTGTCTCGTATCTTCAGAAATGGTTTGATGAACTTGGCGTTGATAAGAACAAACTGGAGAAAGAAAATCTGGAAAAGAATATCGAGAACACACTCAAGGAGATACAGTCGCTTGAGCTGGAAAGCCGCCGTCTGGAACAGTCCGTCTCCGGCAGACCGCCCGCGTCTATTCCGTCAATCACGCTGGAGTTGAGCCGTATAGCCTTGGAATTAGCCGCCCAGCGGCAGGTGTATTCCCAGTTGAAAGTCCAGTATGAACTCCTCAAAATAACGATGGCCAGTGAAAAGCCGGTTTTTCAGATTCTGGAGATGGCGGAGGTTCCGGACCAGAAGTCAGGCCCCAGCCGTGGGCTTATCTGCCTCATTGTTACGTTCGCCGCCGGATTCTTCTCTGTGTTTCTCGCCTTTGTTTTGAACGCCCTCGCCAATATCAGGAAGGACCCGGAAGCTATGGCGAAGCTGCGGGGGGGCTGACCCTCATAAGCGGTTATAGCCGTATTATTTTTGGAAGTTCGTCTGTAAGCCCAAGAAAAAGGAGAAACACCCGCCGGTGAATCAGCGGGGGAGGAGTTGGGCAGGCGTTCAAAGAGCGGGTATCGCGGCCCGCGGCTGCGGAATGGATAATTCTGTTTCGCTGCCGCGGTTTTTTTTGCGAAATTTTTTAGCTGCGCGGTAACGCGCCCGCCTCTTTTCGCCGTGCGGCGCCTGATTAGAGCGCCGCGTTGGATTGCGGCAGGAACGGCGGTGAATCTGGAGGTATCCGTCCATACCACAACCGGGGCCGATCCTATGTATTCAACAATACCGTACATCTCTATCAATGGGTTACGATAAAAGCGTTAAAAATCAGAGGGCTGGTTCCCGGATTACTGACCCCGTGATACGCGCCGTTTCCCGTGATCATCACGTCCCCCTTCTTAACCGGAACTTCCGTCCCGTTATCATTTACTATACCGGTTCCTTCAAGGAAGACAAAATATTCGGTTTCCTCTTCATGCTGGTGGCCGCCTATAGACGCTCCCGGAGGCAGGACGATCTCCGCCGCCAGGCGGATATTTTTTTGGGCGCTTCCCTTCACAAAATGAGTAAAAACAGCCGTCCCTTCCCCGCCTCTGAGCCGCTCTTTCGATTCAACGGTCATCTCGTTTCTATGCACAATCATGCTATCCCTCCGTGTCTAAAAAACTACCATTCTCATGTTATGATGGTAGTGTCAATAAGGTATACTACCAAAAAATGCAAATGAATCATATACTTCAAGGATGAGGGAAGAAAAAGCCTCCCGGCGTGGTATAGCGGTATACCGCGTGTTGCTGGGGACGGCGGCAGTTTTAGCGTTGGTTTTGCTTGCGGGGACCCTGTATGCGCTTGTGTTCCGTTCCGGCGGGACAGGGCCGCAGCGCCGGACCCGGGAAAGTCTTCCCCGCCAATCTATTACAGACGGCGGCGTTTTTACCGGGATAGGCCGGCTCCGCGCATCAACCGCCGGACCCGAACCGGTAACCGTGATTCTATCCGTTGTTTTTCCCTATCCGCTAAACGACAAAGCGTTTATGGAAGAGTTAGCGTCTCAAATCGCGAATTTTAGAAACACCACGCAAGAATACTTTGTGTCTTTGCCAACGGAAGAACTGCGTCGTAAAGATGATGATTTGATAAAAGCGGAAATACTGCACCGGTATAACCGCCTGCTTAGGCTTGGGCAGATAGAAACGCTCTATTTTAGTGAATACCTAGTAATCGAGTGACGGCCGTCAGTCCGGTATTATTTCGCCGCCTTTTGATACGGTTTCACGAATGATCGATTTCAGTCTGCGAACCCAAGGTTCGACGAAACTGCGGTTTTTAAGGGCTGCTGTTTCAAAACTGAAGTTTTGGAACAGGCTGCTGGGCCGTATCACCGCGTGCCGCAACCCTCTTCCCTGTTCCCTCCGTGCTTTTACCCGCCGAGTCGCTGCAGCCCGTGTTTTAAGCGGGTTTCGAGCGTCTTCTAAGCGCTCCCCCCTGTAGTAAGCAGGCGTGTCCATTCCCCGATGGTCATATCACAGTATATCCAGGATAAACCGTACGCATATGAATAGCCAGTTTAATTATATCTGATACGCAACTTTCCGATAATTAGAAATAATATGAGGCTTTCCCAAAACCGTGCGTGTAGCGCACAGTCAATTAGTTTTGGGACAGGCTCATATAAGAAGCTGTTTCAAAAGACTCCGATTTTGAGACCGTAACGTTAAAGAATGCGGTTACACGGCGGCAACGGGGGGCAAAACCCCGGAAATTGCACACGCTGGTCAAAATAACAGGGGCTTGAAACGGTTCATAAGGGAGGATTATGCTCAAGCCAAATGTAAAGTACCAGGTTACGCTAACCGGGGAGGAACGGAAAAAACTACGGCAATTAGCCGAAGAAAGAACCGCCGAGTATCGGATACGCCATGCCAAAATACTGCTGGCCCTGGACTCGATACCGGAAAACAAGGATTGGACCGACAAGAAAATCGCCGCGGCTTACGGCGTGTCAGAAAAAACCGTAGGCAATCTGCGGAAACGGTTTGTTGAGCAGGGGCTGGGCAGGGCGTTGGAACGAAAGAAGCGGGAAGTTCCGCCGGTCGTCAAGATAGATAGGAGCGTGGAAGCCCGTATCATCGCGCTCACCTACACCCCCGTCCCCAAAGGCCGCCGCCGCTGGACCCTGCGCCTGCTTGCCGACAGGGTGATCGAGACGGGTATTCTGGAAAGCATTTCCTCAACCGCTATCGGGAACCTGTTGCGGAAAACAGCCTTACATCATGGGTATAGACCCAATGAGGTACGAAACGTGTACGCTCCCCGGTAACAGGCATAGGGCGCAGCCCCTTCCCCGGCGTCATCTTTTGGGATAGGCGCTGGTCATGTTAAAGGCTTTGTCCGCTTGCCCGGAGAGCCATTCTATGACCGCCGCCGTCCTGTTCGTGAAGGAATCGCCAATACGCCGTTTCATCCCCGGAAAAGAGGGAGCCTTGATGAGGGAAATTGCATAAAAAAGCAGATGCTCCTCTGTGTCAATAACAGCCAGGATGGTGCGGAGTTTGTTTTTCGCTATGAGGCGGATGGGCCCGGAGTTCATGTCCGTAAGGTTCTGCTGAATCATAATGATCGCGTTTGACCGGTCCTGGTAGTCATACCGGTAAATATTTTCCCCGAATTTTTTGTCTTTTTGCCGGGCGTACAGGGTAAAGGCGCTGGGAGGCGTCCTCCCAAACGCCGGATCCGGCTGGGGGTTCCCGGCCTCCGGCCCGTCTATGACAACGGAACTTTCGTAGAGGATGTCCTCGCCCTTTTCACTGACGGAATAGTACCGCAGCCCGGCAAGAGTACTCATTGCGGTCATCCCGTTGTACAGGGCGTTCCGCTCGGCAGCCGTCCAGTCGTCTGCCGCCGCCCCTGCAGGTTTAGTATAGAGGTAAAGGTTTTCCACGATATACGAGGGGTCCAGATCCTCAATGGCGGAATCAATAAGCATCCGGGTACCATAGTGAACGGGAGAAAGGAGCGGACGGGCCTTCCGGGTCTGTACTTCCGTAAGGGTTTCCCCTCCGCGTAGTTTCTTCGCCGTTTCATGACCCACCGCCTCCTCCAGGGAAAGAGAAAAAGCTCCGCAGACGGTCAGAAATAGTAAAAAAAGCAAAAAAGTAGATTTCATTATGGGTAACTGAGGCTGTTCCAAAACTTTAGTTTTTGAACAGCCTCACCTGCAACCGGATGCAGGAAAACCGCCTTACCGTATATTTCCCCGGTAATAGACCCGTACCTGCTTATAAAGCCCCTCGCCTTCGCTCTTGGTTTCCACATCAGCGATGTCGTTTAAAGTGGTGTGGATAAGCCGGCGGTCAAAAGGATTCATCGGTTCCAGGAGAATGGAATTCCGGGTTTCCCGTACCCGGTCGGCCACCGTGTAGGCTAGGCGCACCAGGGATTCTTCCCGGCGTATGCGGTAATTCTCACTGTCCAGGATGACCCGGGTATCCTCACCGGTATGGCGTCCGGCGTAGAGATTCACCAAAAGCTGAAGGGCGTCCAGATTCTTCCCCTTTTTCCCTATAATAATGGAAGAATATCTTGAGTCAATCTTTAAACCGACCTTGTGTTCCTCCCGGAACAGGACGGAAACCGTTGCCTTATAACCCATGCGGCTGATAAGATTTTCAAGGAATTCAATTATTTGCCGCTCAAAATCGCTTTTGGGTTCCGGCTCTCCAAAAACAGCCCGGTCGAATTGTTCCCGGTTAGCGGCTTCCTCTTCCAGTTCCGCCGCCGCTTTGTCCGTGTGAACCTTGATTTTTACGTACCCTTTTTTAAACAACCCGGAACGCTGAGTCTTCAAAATTTCCACATCAAAGGCATCCTTTTCAAGACCAAGCTCCGCCGCCGCCCGATCAATTGCTTCTTTTTCGGTACGGCCTTCAAATTCATATACCATAACGCGCTCCTCGCGAAAAAAATTACACTACGCCATGCTTAGTAATCCAAAACATCAAATCCCCCAAGCTCCGCACAGCCATTACGAGGCGGACAACCCCCCGCTTAACGCCTTCTCTTTTTCTTTTTTGGGGCAATCACCGGCGCCGGGGATTGAATCCCCATATCGGCCCGTTTTTTTACCAGATATTTATTGATCAAAAGCTGCTGGATCAGAGATAAAAGATTACTCATAATCCAATAAACCGTTAATCCTGAAGGGACATTGTAGAGAATAAAAAAGAACATAACCGGCATGATATAGAGCATCATCTTCATTTGGGAATTGGTCTGCTGATCCGGCGTCTGGGTGATCTTGCTGTAGAGAAGCTGAGACCCCACGTAGATGAAGGGCAATAGACGTATATCGCTCCATCCTAAAATGGGGATCTGGTAAGGGGCGAAGCTAAAGATTGATTCCGGAACGGACAGATCGGGAATCCATCCGGGAATGAACAGGGCGCCTCGAAGATCAAAATGATTATTGAACAGATTATACATAGCGATAAAGATAGGGAACTGAATGAGCATGGGGAAACACCCCGAAAGGGGGTTATAGCCCTCCGATTTATACAATTCCGCCATTTTCGCGTTCATCTGAGCGGTGTTGCTCTTATATTTCTCCTGAATTTCCTTGATTTTTGGAGACAATGTCTGCATACGCAGCGTGCCTTCCGAACCTTTTTTAGTCAACGGGAAGAGCAGGAGCTTTACGAGAAGCGTAACCAAGATGATGGCTATACCGTAATTCGGGATAAGTTTGTAGAAGACGGACAGGAACCACTTGAGGACCGTCTCCAACGGGGCGAGAATCCCGCTGGTACTAGCCGCCTTTGAAAGGTCCATTTCCCGCAGGTTGAAGCTGTTGTTTCCATTATCATAGATTGCCAGGGCGCTCTGACTCTTTGGACCTAAGTAGAACCGGTAGGTGTCGGTCGCTCTGGACCCGTTCAGCGCCGGACGGCTCATGTAAAACCGGGAAGCGGCGGGAAGGCCCGGCTCCGGCTTTGTGGAGAAGGCCAGTTCATATTGGGTGGCGTCAGGTATAGCGATAAAGGTAAAGTACTTACCCGCGATGGCAGCCCACGATACCCGGGAATTGATAATTGAAGGAACATCCTTGACCTTTTCTTCCCGGCGTTTACCATTGGCATAGATGTAGTAATAGCGATAATCGTACCGTTGGTCCAGCTTTTCAAAGGTAGGCCCTATCTGGGGGCCAAAACCCAGGGTATAGGCGGCGCCGGAAAAATTCAGCGACGGGATAGAATGTCCGCCGTCAAGGGAAACGGAAAGCTCAAACATATATTCGTCGGGCCTGAACGTGTACCGTTTGGTCAGGCGGAACCGGCCTCCTTCGCCGCCGGTTCCTCCCGCCCCGCCGGAAGCAAGCGCAAAATCCCGGTAAAACTCAACCGTATACGGGTCTATCCGGTTTACAAAGAAAAGGGATGTAACCGGCAGGGCGTTGAGATTCCCGAAAGCAATGGTAAAGGCGCGGCCTTCAACGGCGCCGGGAAGCACCATCTCCACGAAATCGTCCTTATCCTTGTGTTCCCGCAGTTTATATGAAACAACATCTCCTCCCGCGCTGGTCAGCTCCACCTGGAGCAATCGCGTCTCAATGATCACCCGTTCTTCCGATTGAGGACCGGAATCCACGCCGTCTTCCTCAGAAGCCGCCGCCGCTTCGATCGGCGTATCGGTAAGGACCGGGGCGGTTTGCGGGAGCTGTTCAGCAATAACCTGTGGTTGGGCGGCGGCTGGTTCTACAGCGGGCGGTACGGCGGGGGGGAAAAAAATCCCCTGGATGATATAAAAACCTGTGATTACAATGACCGAAAGTACAACGGCCAATAATGTTCTCTTTTCCATTGAATTCCTGTTACGTTATTAAGGTACCGGATCATAACCACCCGGATGAAAAGGATGACAGCGCGCTATCCGTTTGCTTGCCAGGTACAGACCCCGGATAATGCCGTATTTCCGAACCGCTTCATGCGCATAGGAAGAACAGGTAGGATAATACCTGCAACTAGCCGGAAAATGAGGCGAAACAGCCCGCTGATAGAACTGTATTAAAAGAAGGATTCCCCCTCTGGGAATCCGCGAAAAAGAAAAGAAAAAATTAAACTTTTCCTCAAGGTCTAACTTTTGAAAACGCCTCATCTTCTCTAATTACCGGTTTTCCATAAAAAGTCCTGCCCGGTTAAACAAGGTTTGGAGCTGCCCCATCCTGACAGCCAGACATTCCGTAATAGACATCACCGGCGGCGGCTGAACAGCGGCGCCCGGCACAGACCGGGAAGATTTTGCCTGCCGGTCTATAGGGTAAACAAGTATCACCAGATCAAACCCGGTTTTCAGCCGATGCTTTAACAAGCGATACGCCTCACGGCTAACCCGGCGGGTCCGATTCCGCTTTACCGCGTTTCCGAACTTCCGCATAAAAGTAACCGCCAGCCGGTTGCCGGGCAGTCCGTTTTTCAATACAAACAACTTTGCGCCCCGGCAGGAAACAACGTTTCCGCCCTTAAAAACCGCCCGAATTTCATCCCTTCCCTTTAACCGTTCCTCCCGGGTAAAACGGAACCGGCATCCTTCCAGTTTAATAGGGCTTTTTCTCGTCGGAAACCGTCAGTTTGCTCCGGCCCTTCGCCCGCCGGCGCTTCAATATAAGCTGCCCTCCCCGAGTTTTCATCCGGGCGCGAAACCCGAATTTACGATTTCGCTTGACTTTACTGGGCTGATACGTCCGCTTCATGAAAACAACTCCTTAGCCATGCTTGCGGCAACCGCGCTTGCGGCAGCCGACTAACCGGCATATATATAAAGTTTATTGACAACCACGATAATTGAAGGGATAGTATAGGAAAATACAACCCATTGGTCAATATGCCGCGTTGCCCTTGGGGTCTCCGGTTTGTTACGGCCCCTTTTTAACCGGAACCCCTTTCCAATCCGCTTTTACCCCGCAGAAGCCTATAATTGTAAGAAACGTAAAATACGCCGGGGTAAAGATTATCTGGATGGGTATGAGAATAGGCGGGCCGGGAAGGGCGGCGCCGAAGAGGGCGAAGCAGGCAAGGGTGTTCATGGTCATAGAAAAGAGGACCGCCGCCGGAAGGGGCCAAAGACCGGGGGAGAAGGGCAGGAAGGGAATGGCGATAATCCCCATGGAAATAGTGACCATAAGAAACCTGAAATTCAGCGTCGTCAGCGGATCCGGGCTGAACAGTCCGCCGTTGTTCCAGCGCAGGGTCTGATTGATAAGGGGCTTCCATGACCGTTCCCCCCGGGTTGTTACCCAGAGATCCGGTTTAACGGCGGCATAGACCGTGTAATCCGTGTTGCCTCGTATCATGGAGACCAGCGCGGCGTCCTCGGTGGGAGAAGGAGGAACCCGGCCATAGCCGCCAATACGATCCAGCGCGGCCTTCCTAACGATGAGGTTGTTCCCAAAGCCGCCGCTTGCCGCGCCGATGCCGGTAGCGCCGGTAAGGTACAGATAGCGTATGGCGTGATCAAAACACTGGTAATGCTGAAAGAACCCGCGTCCGCCGCCCTTTTTGAAGACCGGGCCGATAACAAGGCCGGTCCGGGGGTCGTCCATTCGGGCGGCCATTGCCTGGATCCAATGGGAGGGGACTTCGCAGTCCGCGTCGGTAAAAAGCAGCAACGTTCCCGCCGCCGCTTCAGTACCCCGGCAGAGGGCATATTGTTTCTTGTTCACCCCGGTATTTTCAGTAAGGGTGATGATCTTGACCCCCGGCTTCGTTTCGGCAAAACGGCGCATGAATTCAGGACTCCTGTCGGTGGAACAGTCGTCAATAAAGATATATTCAGCGTTAGGATAATCCTGTAACGCGAGACTCCGCAAAAGCCCTTCAATCCGCCGCTCCTCGTTCCTGATGGGGACGATTACCGAAACCAGAGGGCGCTCCCCCGCGCTGTCTGGGACAGGCCGGTCCGGTTCCGGGCGTAGGGACTCCGGCAGGATAAACCGGCGGTCTCTGAGCCATTCCCGCAAAAGACCGGACCACAGAGCGCAATGAAGAACAACAAACACCGCAGCGAAACTAAAACGAAAAATATCAAACCAAAACATGGATTCCCCCTCGTAGGCTGCTTAGACTAAATGCCAAAAATACATAACAACAAGGTCCACAGATTACGCGGATTTTCACAGATTATGAACATGGTTGATACGAAAAATCTGTGTTAATCCGATTAATTTGTGGACCTCGTTCCTGCCGTTTAGTATAAGCAACCTACTCGTACTATCATGCATACGGCGAGGCATACGACCGGTTTCAACGCGAGTCAAGCTGAGGGAGGATATATTCCCACACCGCGGCAAGAATATTTTCCATGTCCGGCTCGCCGGAAGTAATAGCGACAACCCCTTCCTGACCGGGAAAGACTATCACGAACTGACCGTCCTTGCCGTCCGCCCGGTAAGCTCCGTGACGGCACGTCCAGAAGCCGCAGCCATACCCCAAGGCATAGTCCGGTTTTTTCATTTCCCTGGTCGAAATATGGGACCGGCTCGCCCGGTCTATCCACCGAGCGGGGACGAGTTGTTCCCCCTTCCAATTACCCCGCTGGAGCAGCAGTTGCCCGAAGACGGCCAGGTCCCCGGTGGTAAGCTCCAGCCCGGTAGCGCCCATAGTGTACCCGTCTTCGCTTTCACTCCAGACCGGATCGGGAATCCCCAGGGGCCGGAAAAGACGGTCCGCCAAGTAATCCCGGACTTTCAAGCCTGTGGCCTGAGTGATCATGCCGGAAGCTAAGAGCGTACTGCCGTTGTCGTAGACGAACCGCGTCCCCGGCTCGAAGTCGAGGGTTTGGGCTGCGGCGCAGGCTAGGGTAGCGGGCCGGGAGAAATGGCGGTGTCCCCGGCTCATCGTAAGAAGGTGTTCAAGGGTGAGGGATGCCAGCCGGGGCGAAGGGCCCTCAGGGGGAACAAGGCCAGGAAAAGCGTCCACTACCCGGTCTTTCAGGGAAAGTTTGCCTTCGGCAATGGCCATTCCCGCCGCTATGGCGGTAAAACTCTTGCTCACCGAGTAGACCGGACGCGGTTTTTCGGGGACCCGCCGGCGCTGGGCGACACATTCGCCTCTATGGATCACTATGATCCCCTCGACATTGAGATTTTGCTTTTCAACCGCTTCCATATACAGTGTTATGTCCATACGTTGCTCCTCTCCATAGCAGGAAACATTGCCCCATAAACTGCGAATCAATGGAACAGCCCTCATAGTATCCTTTTCCACGAGAATTAGACAATCCATAAGAGGCTGTTCCAAAACTGAAGTTTTGGAACAGCCTCTTAAGAGTAACGGCGTGATAAACGGGGAGGCTGTCAACGCCGGTAATGAAGTTTGCTCAGGGGGTGAAGCGTATCCGGGAAACGGCGCGGAAACGGGCCCCGCGCCCCGCGCGTAAAGCGGTCCATGCAAGCCGGCCATTACCATTCCCGGCCCCGCCGGGTAATATACGATGATGGAAGCGTCCGTGTATCTTCATATACCCTTCTGCGCCGGTTCGTGCGACTACTGCGACTTTTACTCCGTCCCGGTTCGTCCGGACGGCCCTGAACTTGACGCATTTACCGGCGTGCTCCTTTCGGATGTCCGGGACAACCTGGCCCGGTTCAGTGTAACCAGGGTTCCCACCCTGTATCTGGGCGGCGGCACTCCCTCCATCCTGGGCACGGCCCGGATGACCCGCCTTCTCGCCGGTCTCAGGTCCCTCCTTCCCGCATGGCCAGGGGAAGTTACGGTGGAGGCCAACCCCGAATCGGCGGACGAGGCGTTTCTTCGCGCCTGCCGGGAGGGCGGGGTAAACCGGGTAAGCCTGGGGGTCCAGACCTTTCACGAGCCTTCCCGCCGCATGGTTCACCGGGTGGGGGAGGGGAGCCT
>JAIRSS010000257.1 GCA_031255315.1 Spirochaetaceae bacterium | reverse complement strand
GCGTAATTCTTCTGTTCCATCAGGCAGATGGCAAGTTCGTTCCTCGTATCGCTGTTATCCCCTCCAAGTTCTATGGTTTTTCTGAAAGCCGCCGCTCCCTCTTCCCAGCGCCCCAATTTCCGCAGGGCCCAGCCCAGGATGAACCATCCATTCCACACATTACTGTGGCGTTGCAGGAAATCTTTCACTTTGAGCAATCCCTGCTCAACATTCCCTGTGCGTATAGAATCGTAGGCTTCCCGGAAAATCTCATCATCCAGCCCGCGGCTCTCGATTTCCCGAAGAAGAAACGCGGCCCTGCCTTTCTTCTTCGAATCGTCCGACAAGGGAATATACGCGGAAAAACATTCCTTGGCCGTATCAAAATTTCGCTGTTTCATATAAAAGAAACCGGCGTTAAAGAGGGCGTTGGGGAAGGGCTGGGCCTGGGAAAGCAGTTTCCGGTAGGCTTCGTGGGCCAGGATGTTTTGGGCCTCCGCCTCTTTCTCCCGGCCGGACTGTTCCAGAGCCTCCGCACGGTTTTCCAGGATAAGCGCCCGGTTTAGAACGACTTCCGGCGACGCGGGGAACAGCCCTTCCAAAGCCTCTATTATTTCCAGGGCCAGATTATATTCGCCGTTACGGGCCTTCAAAATAGCCGCTTCGGTAAATTCACCCATAATATCGGGCTTAACCGCCAAGACAAAGCGGCGGTAGTAATCGATGTCCTCTTCATCCAATTCCGCCGGACGCACGGACGCGGACGCCACAACCCGTATCATCCCCGCAAGGATCATCTCCCAGGAAAGATTCTCTATGTTCAGAGTATTTTCACCCGGAGGCAGCTCCACTGGGATCGGGACCGCCGGATCTATGGAAAAGTCCTCTCCTCCATGGGAATGATCCGAAATGTTTTCAATGCGGCCTCGTAAAGATTCGGGAGCCGATAAAAAAACGATGCGGTTTGGGATGTTCATCATACCAGCCGCGTTAAGACGCCGCATCCGGGGAGGAATCTGGGATATAGTCCTCTCCGGGCCGGTAGGCTTGAATCAAGTAATCGTTCAACCTGAGCTTAAACCCCATAGGGAGCATAGACTTGTTGAATTCCACCGCGACGGTCAAGAGATCTTGCCGACCCTCCACGTTTTCGGACCGAATAAGCTTTCCAGAAATCAAAAAGCTCTCCTGCGGGTCATCAAATTTGACGCGCAACGATAAATCTTTATCTGTAAGGAATTTTGCCACTCCCATCAGGATCATTTTCGCCCCGGAGAAAGAAATATCCCGGAGAATACAGTGCCGGGGAACCCGTTCTATATAAACAGTACTCTCTTTAGGCAGCAACTTCAGCTTTCTGAGGATTTCAGAAGTTATCGGTATGCGTATATCCTGACGTTTAGAACAGTTCATGTTCGCATCCAAAAGCCGCCCGATGATCTCTATCAGATCGTCCGGCGGACGTTGCGTAAACTGAAGAGTAAAGATAGCCATGTTTTTCGAATCCGCATAGGGGACATACCCCACAGACCGGGCGGCGACAAAGAACGCCAACGGCGAACCCCCGTCAGTATTCTTGAAACAAAACCGGAGGCTGACCGCGTTATTGGATTGTTGCAGCTTACCAAGCAGCCCTGTTTCGGTATTCACGACGATCTTGGCCCCTTCAAACGATGAAGAATAGACAACGCAGGGCCAAAAGTCCCCCCCGCATTTCAAATATACTTGCTGAGTGATCATCCCGGTAACTTGGATTATTTCTTTGGTGAAGGTTACACTAATTGCCTTGTACCGTTCATAATAGGCCATGATTTTTTGACTTGTTAAAACGCCCATTATATCAATATAAAATTCTTTGGAATTCCCGTCAATGCAGTAGCAGGAACTTTACCATTACCGCTCAATCCTGGTCAAACAGCCATAAACCAGCGCCTAAACCCCCTGTTTTATCGAGGCAAATTTCTTCAACGGCAGAGCCCTCCAGCGGTTTGTTGCGCTTCCCGCGTGAAATCCTAAAAAACCGCCCTGTAAGGCGATTTTTTACCCTGCAAATTTCGTCGGACCGAAGGTCCGCGGCAGGCCGGATAATCGGGATTTTTGCGTTACTGTTGATGCAAAAATCCACAAGTACAACAGGCTGCTGGATCATTATTGTATAACAAGACACGCAACAGCTAAAAATCCGCGCTCCCTCTGCTGGTGGAATTACGGAAAATCACGCGAAACCGGCTAATCTTTTCATAGACCACGAAGATTATGTTGTTATAGTATGGGCTATGTTCTATATTATTACTATCAATTAGGAGACAAACGAAATGCGGCGGTTATCGGTATTTTTTTTCGTGGTTTTGGTGCTTTTTGTCCATGTCCTCGGGTTTACCCAAACGAAGGCGGGGTATACCCTGCTGGCTATACCGGTTTTTACGGAAACGGGGCTTACAAGAGATGTGAATCTACTTTTTGGGACTATGGTTGACGAGTTGGAATGGCTTACCAGGGACTATCCCTTTGTCAGATTCGCTAAATCCAAGGGAATGTACGGAAAACCGCCTCCCGCTCGGGAAAAACTTAATCTTGCAGACCATTCGCTGGAGCCAAAATATGCCATTACCGGCATTCTGTCCATTGAGGGAGATGGAACGAAAATCTTCGAGATGAGTCTGTGGAATCTGGATGATTCATTCCTCATGGCTGTACAAGAATTTACCTATACGGATATTGCTGACGGGGTGGGCTTTATTCCTTTTGCTACGTTAAGCCTTTATTCGTCCCTGCCGGGAATTACTGATTTCGACATCGAACTAAAATCCTGGAAAAACAAGTGGTTCTACCTGGGTCTACAGGGCGGGTTTTCTCCCCGTGTTTATGTAATCTCCGGCGATGACTTGGCATCCGGAACTCAGAAGAATATTCCGGGGTTCAGCTTTGACGCCGGCGTCCGGGGGGAACTACAGCTCTTCCCTCAGATGGAGGCGGGTAAAATTTTTTCTTTCGGACTTCAATCAGGGGTGGATTTTACCTACGACGCGATTGACGCCGATTATTCCGAGGGTGATTCCACGGGATTGATACGCAGTTCCGGCACCGCCGTCATGTCCGTTCCCTTTTTGGCCAAATTCAACATAAAACCCAAGCAATTTGTCCTTAGCCCCTATGGGGGAGTCTACTTTATTCTACCTTTGAGTCAGTATACGCTCACTTTGCCGTTAGGCTATACTATAGGATTCAATATTGGATACAAAACCGGCGCTGCCGGGACCTTGTTTTTCAACTTTCGTTTTTCCGGTGATATAGGCAAGACGATAATTCCAGAAAACAACGTACCGTACAGCCGGTATCTCTTCAGTTTTCTGCTGGGCTTTGAGTGGGGCTTCTTTACCAAAAAACTTCAGTCAGCAACAAAAGCGCTTGACTAGGAGTTTGTTGCGCTTCTGGATTTTAAGCGCGAAGCGCAACAAACTGCTGGTACGGAAAAGACCGGCGCAGGCTTGGCCCGGACGCTTCCGGGCCTGGATGGTATGATATACTCCTTCTTTTAAGCGAAACCCAGAAGGGTTGCCGGGAATTCAGGATGACCGGGGAGGGAGCCGTCAGCGCACCCGGCTTCCCGTAACCGGCGGTTGGGCCTGCTTCCTCGACCCGGGCTTAACGAAAGGGGTCCCTTGTTTGCAAAGCGGACAGTCGGCGGCGTCCCAATCGGCGGCTTCCACTTTAACCGCGGCGTAGAGGGGCCAGGGAATGTCCACGCCGGGCGCCCGGCGGTCCACCACGCAGGCAAGGGCCTCTACGCAGCCGCCCAGGGCTTCCAAAACCGCGGCGCATTCTCCCGATGATTTACCGGTGGTAACCACATCTTCGGCGATAAGAATACGGGCCCCCGGTTCTATGGCGAAGCCCCGGCGCAATGTCATAGCCCCTGAATCATCCCGTTCAGTAAAGAATGCGGGAAGGCCGAGTTGGCGGCCAAGTTCGTAGGCAGCCACAATACCTCCCAACGCCGGACCCGCCACCACATCCAGGACGAGTTTCCCGGCCCGTATGTCCGCCCTGATACGGTCAACCGCCTGGGCCAGAACCGCCGCAGCCCGGTCCGGATATTGCAGGAGCCGCGCGCACTGAAAGTAGCGGTCCGAATGACGGCCCGAAGAAAGGAGGAAATGCCCTTCCTGCATAGCCCCGGATTCCCGCAGTACGGTGATGACGTCGTTCATAAAAATACCCCGCGCTTGTAATCTATTTTACTCTATTATACCATGCCTTTTATGAATAAACAGGCGTTACAGGCGGACATCTTACTTTTAATCACGGCGTGCGTCTGGGGCTTCGCGTTTGTGGCCCAGCGGTCGGCAATGGAAGACATGGGGCCCTTTACGTTTAACGGTATCAGGTTCGTTCTTGGCAGCCTGTCTCTGGTTCCCTTCGTTATCTGCCGGATGAGGAACCCTGAACGGCGTAAAGACGGAATTACAGGCCGGCCCCTGACGGCCAAAGTGTTTATGCTCAGTGCTTTTCTTGCCGGGAGCTGCCTTTTTTGCGCCGCAACCTTGCAGCAGATCGGGATCATGTATACCACGGCGGGACATTCGGGGTTTATTACCGGGCTTTATGTGGTCCTGACCCCCATCTTCGGTATCTTTCTGGGAAAGAAAACCGGACTTCCAACCTGGATAGGCGCGGCTTTCACTCTGGCGGGCCTTTTTTTCATCAGCATCGCTTCTCAGCTTTTCGGGCGGGACGCGCTGGAATCCCCGCGCCTTAATCCAGGGGATCTCCTTACCGCGGTGAGCGCCCTGTTTTGGACCTGCCATGTGCTGCTCATCGACAGCCTGGCTAAACGGGTAGATCCGGTGGCCCTTGCATCGGGACAGTTTATCGTGTGCGGGCTTCTTTCCGCGGGCGCGGCATTGTTCCGCGAGGCCGTTTCGCTGGACGCGCTGCTGAAATGCGCCGTTCCCATTTTGTACAGCGGTTTCGGTTCCGTAGGTCTTGCGTACACGCTGCAAGTGGTGGGCCAGAAGTACGCGCCTCCCGCCCACGCAACGATACTTCTCTCTCTGGAAGGAGTTTTTGCCGCCATCGGCGGGGTTATCCTGCTGTCCGAACCCCTGGGGCACTGGACGCTCCTGGGTTTTGCCCTTATCTTTTGCGGTATGCTTGCCACTCAATTAGACGTTCTTGCGCGGCGCCGGAACGGGTGATTTTTCAGGGCGTCCGGTTGCGTTCCCCGGAGTATTTCTGTAGTATTGGCGATTGTCCGGCCTCTCCCCGCCTCTATACGGCGGGTGTTTTTTATTTTCCATGTGCCAGGTTTAAAACCACCGCCTTTAGGCGGTTAGCTTTGAGCTTGAATTGGGATAGGGGAGGATGATAATATGGCAAGAGAGGTGAAAGATGGCAGGATATGCACGAGGAAGTCATACGGTACATGATATAAAATATCACATTGTATGGATAACAAAATATCGATATGAAATATTAACGAAGAAGATAGCGGAGCGGTTAAGGGAACTGCTGATACCAGGATGTGAATCACGGGGAATAAGGTAGTGTAAAAGAATAACATTGACAAATAATTATATCCATGATACAATAGTAACATGGATTTGGGAATAAAAGAACTGATTGATACGATGTTGCCGATATTAAACGAACGACAA
>JAIRSS010000202.1 GCA_031255315.1 Spirochaetaceae bacterium | reverse complement strand
AATAAATCTGAGGCTGTTTCTATAATGAACGCCCTTGTATCTTTCATATCCTCACCTTAAAATAAAAACCGACCGTCCGGTATGTTTTTAAGATACTTCATTCAGTTTGCTTTGTCAAGGTCAAGTTCACTTTTTCCGTTGTTATCAGGGGAGGAGATCTCCCCGCGGATACGACAGAAGGATGAAATATTCGATGAGCGGGAAATATCAGCAATTCCAGGCTGCCGCGAACTCTCAGTTCGTAAACCGGGGGTCCACGAACTGAGAGTTCGGCGCGCTTCGTTCCCTTCGAACTCACGTTTTTTTAAGTGCGAATTACCGGGGGAATATGCTACAATAAAAGGCGCTATGGAAAATACGATTAAATCCCTGCTGGGTTTCATGTACGGAGAAAATGAGGCGGAAGGTATCTATACGGACCTTGCGGGCATTCTTGAAACGGCTTTTCCCGGACGGCTTGCCCGGGCCGCGGGAAGGAATGGGCGGACCGGGGCGGGGTTTACCCGCAAGGACGCTGTGCTTATTGCCTACGGGGATATGCTTGCGCCCCCCCAGGCCGGCGGGGCGGCGGGCGAAACCGGCCTTTCCCGGCTGGAAGGATTTCTGCGTAAATGGAACCAGGGGGCTTTTACCTGCCTCCACCTTCTGCCGTTCCACCCGTACTCGTCAGACGACGGGTTTTCGGTGATCGATTACCGGAAGGTGGATTCCCGGTTTGGAACCTGGGGGGATATAGAACGTCTGGGGGCGGACTTTAAGCTGGTTTTTGATTTTGTGCTCAATCACGGCAGCGTGGGCAGCCCCTGGTTTACGGGGTTTCTGAACGGCGAGAGCGGGTACGAGGGATGGTATATCGTCCGGCCCGAAGGCTGCGATTCCTCCGCCGTGGTCCGCCCCCGGACCCACCCCCTTCTTACGCCGTTTACCCGGAAAGACGGTTCGACGGTTTACGTGTGGACGACCTTCAGCTCCGATCAGGCGGATTACGATTTTTCCAATCCCCGCGTTTTGTTGGAATTTATGAAAATCTTTCTGGAATACGCCCGGAGAGGGGCGCGTATCGTCCGGCTCGACGCCATCGCCTATCTCTGGAAGGAAGACGGAACCCCTTGTCTTCATCATCCCAAGACCCACGCTGTGGTTAAGCTGTTCCGGGCGGTCATAGACGCCCTGGACCTGGACCTCCTCATCCTAACCGAAACCAACGTCCCCCATCAGGAGAATATCTCCTATTTCGGCCAGGGAGACGAAGCCCACCTGGTCTACAATTTCGCCCTGCCGCCCCTTGTGCTTCACGCCATGATCTCCGCCGGCGCCGCCCCGCTCCGCGCCTGGGCAAAGACCCTGCCGGGGCCGGAGACGGGGCAGCGGTTCCTCAACTTCCTGGCAAGCCACGACGGGGTAGGGCTGACTCCGGTCCGGGGAGGGCTGGTGGACGAGGCCGCCTTTGGCGAAACTATCGCGGAAGCCGCGCGCCGGGGCGCGCTGGTTTCCTACAAGTCCACGCCCCAGGGACTCGTTCCCTATGAACTTAACTGTTCGTACGCGGACGCCGCCGCCCCGCCGTCTCTGGGAGACCCGGCCCTTCGCTCCCGCGCCTTTCTTGCTTCCCAGGCGGTCCTTCTCTCCCTGTCCGGGCTTCCGGCGGTTTATTTCCATAGCTGGATAGGATCGTCCGCCTGGAAAGAAGGCCCGGAGCTTTTGGGCTACAACCGGGCGATAAACCGGGAAAAGCCCCCTCTGGACCGGGTGGAACGCGAACTTAACGCTCCCGGTTCCTTTAGGGCCCGGGTATACGGGGGCTTCAGCCGGCTGCTGGCCTTCCGTCGGGCGGAAGAGGCCTTTGATCCTGATGTTCCCCAAACGGTCCTGGAGGCGGGGGGTTCAGTGTTCGCCCTTCTGCGGGGACCTGACCGGCGGGGCCGCTTCGCTCTGTGCGCGGAGAATCTAGGCCCCGGTCCGGCCATATGCGGCGTTCCCGCCCAATACGGGTTCCCCGAAGCGGGGGTATCTCTCGCTCCCTGGGAAACCCGCTGGACGGCGTGGGACCCGGGGGATGGGGCGGCGTCCATCCAGGAGCTTTCTACTGCGGCGCGTTACACACCGTTCAAATAGACGAAGACGTTGTAAAGGCTGTGGGCCCAGGCAATACCGTGAAGGCCCCGGTACTTTTTATACACCAGGGAAAGGAGAACGCCCGCGAGGAACGCGTTCAGCGCCCCCCAGGGGCCTTCGTAGAGGTGGCAGATGGAGAAGAGAAGCGCCGAAAGACCTATGGCGGGGACGATGGAGAGGCCGGCCTCTTTGAATCTGAGGGAAAGGTAATACCGGAAATAGAATTCTTCCAGATAGCCGGCGCCGAGACACGAGAAGAACATTACGATAACGGCTGGGAGGCCCTGGGGGGCCTCCACCATTACGGCGGCGGCTCCGGGGAACAGGGTGAGAGAAATGAAAGAAATAAAAAGCCCCGCGCCGAACAATCCCGGAAGGGCCAGGGCTGCCGAGCGGATGTCCCTGGAACCGGGCGGTCCGGGCAGCCGGGTTTTTCCTCCCCGTAAGACGAGGAGGCAGACTATAAGCGCTATGGCCGGAATCGTATATCCAAAGAGACGGCTTAACGCCTGGGAGACGTCGAAACCCAGAGGTTCCGGGAACCGAGACGCTTCCCGGTCCGTTGCGCCGGGAGTCCCGAAGAAGAAACCCCGGGAGGCCGCGCCGGGAAGAAAGAGCAGGGCATACACAATGAAGGGTTCGGCCCAGAAGATCGTAACGCGCTCCTTTGGGGCTGGATAGCCCCTCTCAAACTTTGATATAATACGCAGGTGAGCTGCTTTTTGTCTATTATACGCCGGTTCCCGTCTTGTGCGGAGCGTTCATTTTAATTCCGTCCCACGGCGTTTATATGGATTTGGCGGCTTCTGATTGGGGGGAAAGCCACATAATAAGGTGCTGATTGCTATACAGACAATGGTGGAGAAAAAAGGTAAAAGGGTGAATGTTTTTTGGGGTTTTCTGATATTACTTGCGGTTTCCGCCGCCTTTATTGTTGTTCTGTTCCGTTTTGATACGGGGGAGGAGCAGAATAAAAAAAAGAACGGCGCGTTGCAGTTTTATGTCAAAGGTAAAGACTTGGGGTTTAGCTTTCAGGAAATAGAACTCCTCCGCCGGCTGGCGGTAAAATCCGATATTGAAGATCCTTCAGCCCTCTTCTGGTCACAAACTCAACTGGACGCCTGTATACGCTCCCTGGTTCGAAGCGTCCGGCATTCCGGGACCGGGGAGGACCCGGCAATCCAGGAATTCCTTTCCAAACTGTATGACTACCGCAAAAAGATCGAATTCGAACACCCCCCGGTAAAAAAAGGGCTGATCAGCAGCCGTCAGATTGGGGAATCCCAGAGTCTGCGTATCCTTATTACCGGTATCGGCGTGTTTCAGTCCCGCTTGATTAAAAATACCAGCCGGTACATTACCATAGCCAGGCCGTCCGGCCCGATCCCGCCTAAAAAATTTTCCTGGACCGGCCAGCGGCTGGCGGTTTATTTTTGGCGGTATGACGACGCAGGATACGTGTTTGATACGGATGTGTTAGACGAGGTGTATTCCAAGGGGTATCCGGCTCTCCAAATCTCCCATCCCGACGCCCTTTTCAGGACCCAAAAACGAAAATCTATCCGGATGAAAATTCATACGGCGGCGTTGTTGTATCTTCAGGAGCGGGAAAGCCCGGACGCCGCTCAAAATGATCAGGGGCTCAAATGCCTTGTCAACGATATTTCCGACTCCGGCTGCGCGGTAACTATAGGAGGGAAAGGCTCCGAGGGCTTACAGGTAAAAGTCCAGTTTATTTTGAATACCACGTCTTTGACCCTGCCCGGAGTCGTGTGCTCGGTAGATTATAACAGCAATACCAATCGTTCGATTTTGCATATCAAGGCTGATTCTCTCCCGCGGGACACCAGAAATGCAATACTGGGCGAAATATTCGGAATGCAGGATGATGAAGAAGCCCTTCCGGTTAGAATCACGGAAGAAACTGAGCAAACTGATGACCTCGGCAGTTGGCGGCCCGATGAGGATCCTGTTTTCGCGGTTCCAGTTCAGGACGCGCCGAAGGACGTGGACGGTATATGATTTGGGGTAACAATATGAAGGAAGGCATGAACAGAACGTCCTGTCAAAAAAAATCCGGCGCCCTTCAACCTGGCGGTCAACAAACAGCGCCTCTGCCCCGGGTAAAACTCCCCCTCTTGTCCTCCGCCGTATGCGCCGCTCTGGGCGCGTCGGCGTGTTATTATGTCCTGGCCGGAGGAGGCCGCGCGGCCCCGGTCTGGCGGTTCGGCCTCCTGCTCGTGATCCTGGTTTCGCTGATCCGGGTTTTGAGAACCCTTCCGGTCCCGGCTGCTCCGGGTTTGGAGACTGCCCGGGTGTTTCGGGAAATAACCCTGTCTCTTATTGCCCTGGCGGTTGGGTTTTCCCTGGGCCTTGCCGCCCGCCTCTCCGTTCCCGGCCCGCCCCGGCTCGGCCTGCGGGAGGGGGAGATCGTCGGCCTTACCGGGACCTTGAAGGACGATCCCCGGCGCTCGTCCGGAGGCCGGGGCATGGCGCTTCTTGATTTAGAAACCGCCGCGGGACGGGACGGCCTTCGCGCTTCCGCCAAAGGGTACGCGCTGGTCTTCTTCCCGGAAGACGCGGTCCCCCGGCTGCGGACCCTCGGGCGCGGAAGCCGGGTTTATATTGAAGGGGCCTTTCTGCCGCCGGGAACCGGGAACACCGCCCCCGTCTTCCGGGCGGCGGGGACGCATATCCTGGAAGCCGCCCCGGCGCTTGAGCGCTTCCGTACGGGTATCAGACTGGCCGTTATGGAGACGTTCAGCCCCCATGAGTGGGGAGGTCTGGCGGCGGCCCTCCTCCTGGGGGTCAGGGATTCCCTGGAAACGGACCTCGCGGACGCTTTCCGGGACGCCGGGTGTTCCCATATACTGGCTTTGTCGGGGATGCACCTGGCTCTTGTTTCGGCGGTTATTGCCTTCCTCCTCAGAAAGCCCCTGGGAATTCCGGCGGCGGCGGTCCTGGGTGCGGTTTTCATCCTCCTCTACGCCGGCCTGGTGGGAGCGTTGCCTTCCCTGGAACGGGCGGTCCTCATGTACCTTCTGGGGACCCTGGCCGTCCTGGGGGCGTTTCCCCGCCGGCCCGCCGTCCTCCTTGCCCTGGCTTTCCTGATTCAGCTTTGCCGCACCCCCGCCTCCGGGGAGAACCTCTCGTTCATGCTTTCCTACCTTGCCCTGGCGGGCATCCTCGCCCTGGACGAACCCCTTCGCCAACTGTTCAGCGGCATACTGCCGGAAGCCTTGTCCCGGCCTCTGGCCGCTTCCACGGGGGCCTTTATCGCCACCGCCGGGGTAAGCGCCGCGTTTTTCGGCGTTCTTCGCCCGGTGGGGATCCTCGCGGGGCTGATCATCGTGCCGCTGACCCTGGGCTTCATGATCTTCGCTATGGTCTATCTGGCTGCGGCCTTCCTCCTGCCGCCGCTTATTGGGCCGGCAGGCGCGGTTCTTTCCCTATTGTATGAGGCCGTGGCCCGTCTTTCCGGCTGGGCGGGACAGGTCCCCGGCATAGGGGTTTCAAACCCCTCTATAATTCTGGCGGCCTCGGCGGCGCTTTCCGCCGTGCTGGTCCTGGCCGGGAAAATCAGGTCTGAACGAGGAAGACGCCTTGCCCCCTTTGCCGCCCCTTAACTATGATTCCCCCCTGGCTCTCAAGGCTTTCCTGGACGAGCGGGGCCTGGGGATGCGGAAACGGCTCGGGCAGAATTTTCTGATCAACCCCTGTGCCCGGGAACAGCTCCTGGACGCTCTGGACGCCGCGCCGGGCGCACGTGTATGGGAAATAGGGAGCGGGCTGGGGGCCATGACGCGCCTTCTCCTTGAACGGGGGGCGGCGGTAACGGCTTTCGAGATAGACAAGGGGTTTATCCCGATTTTGCGGGAGTTTTTTGGCGGTAGTCCCGCCTTTACCCTGATCGAAGGGGATGTTCTTAAAACCTGGCGGACCGTTCCGCCGGGGGATTATCTTTTCGGAAATCTTCCGTATACTATAGGCGCTGTTTTATTAGCGGACTTTATCGAAAAAAACAGGTTCTTTACACGGATGGTAATAACGGTTCAAAAAGAGGTTGCCCGGCGCATGGCCGCCGCGCCCGGTTCAAAAGACTATTCTTCCTTTTCAGTCCTCTGCGCGTCCGCCTATACCGTCAGGCCCCTTTTAGTTATGAAAGGCGCTTCTTTTTACCCGGAACCACGGGTTGACTCTCAGGGAGTCAGGCTTGATCTCAGGACGGACCGGGACCCTGGGGCGTACCCCGCGTATTTCAGGCCCTTACTGCGCTGCCTCTTTGCGGCCAGACGGAAAACCGTGAAAAACAATCTGGAACGTTTCGCCGCTTCCGTCGCCGGTCCCGGACGGAACCGGACGGACCTGGCTGAGATATGCGGGACCGCCCTTAAAGACGCGGGCATAGCGCCGAATGAGCGGGCGGAGCGGCTTGGCCTAGACGATTTCGCCGCCTTAGCCCGGAGTCTTGAAAAAACCTTAGAATCAGACGCGAGGAGGCGTGTATGACGGTTGCTGACGCAACAGCGCGTATACAAGAGCGCATAGCCGCAGCCTGCAGGCGGTCAGGCAGAAACCCCGAAGAGGTCCGCCTGATGGGGGTTTCCAAATTTCACCGCCTGGAACAGGTGGAAGAGGCGTGGAACGCCGGGATTACCTTATTCGGTGAAAACCGGGTTCAGGAAGCCCTGGCAAAATTCAAAGACAAGGACGGCTTTTCCCGGAGCCATCCGGGGGCGGAACTTCACCTGATAGGTTCCCTCCAGCGCAACAAGGCAAAGGCCGCCGCATCCCTCTTTGACGGAATTGAATCGGTGGACCGGGATGAACTCATCATCAGCCTGGGAAAACTGAGCGGAGGCAGGGACCGGCCCCTGTCCGTCCTTTTTGAGCTTAACGCCGGGGAAGCCTCAAAATCAGGGTATCCTGACGAAGACAGCCTGTTCCGGGCTGCGGAAACCGCTCTTGCCTTTCCCTCCCTCGTTATCCGGGGGCTTATGACTATGGCTCCGTTCACGGACGATACGGCGGCGGTGCGCCGGGCCTTCCGGTCCCTGGCGCGGGCGCGGGACCGGCTTCAATCCCGCTTCCCCGAATGCGACTGGTCCTGCCTGTCTATGGGTATGTCCGGGGATTATGAAATTGCCATAGAGGAAGGCTCCACCCTGGTCCGCATAGGGACCGCCGTCTTTGGAGAACGGACGATATGAGAACTGTATTTGCGGTACTGCTGCTGGCCATCCTGGCGCTGCTGTTTCCGGCCCGGGGCCTCCACGCTTCAGGGGGGTCCCAAAGTGAAACGGAGAAAAAAGACGAACTGCCCCAATGGGTCCGGGACCTGCGCCGGGGGGACATCATCGCCTTCGGGTCCTTTCCCTTTACCTTTTTTCTGGCCGGCGCCATCGTGGATACATACCGGGCCTCCCAGCACGGATGGGACACCCGGTACGCCCCCTGGCCGGTGAACATGGGGGGGGCTGTTTCCCGGACTACTGAGGAACACCTGGTTACCATCTCCATTGCGGCGGGCGGGGCGATCCTTGTGGCCGTAGCCGATCACATCATACAGCGGGTAAAACGGGAACGGGCCGCTCAGGAGGCCGCCCGCTTGTCCCCGTCGGAGCCCGTCATCATCCGGAGCCCCTGGCCGCCGGAGGAGGAAGACGGTGACGGTCCGCCTAAGGAAACGCCCCTTCCGGGGATAGACGGCGGAGCGCCCTGAGTTGGAGGAATATTCCGGCACGGTGGAGGCGTGCGGCGGGATCCGGCTTGACCGGTATGTGGCCGAGCGCCTGCGGCTCCTCAGCCGTTCTCAGATCAAAGCCAAAAAACTTTCCGCCCGGGTCAACGGAAAAGCCGTGAAGATTTCCCGGCTGGTAAAAATCGGGGACCGTTTGGACCTTACCTGGGCCGAAGCCGAACCCGTGGACCTTATTGCCGAGAACCTCCCCCTGGATGTCGTCTACGAGGACAACCGGGTTGTGGTGATCAACAAGGCTCACGGCATGGTAGTACACCCCGGCGCGGGAAACCCCGCAGGCACCCTGGCAAACGCCCTGCTGTTCAGGCGGCGGGAACGGGGCCTGGCCGGGGAAGGCTTCAGGCCGGGGATAGTACACCGCCTGGACAAAGACACATCCGGCGTCATCATCGCCGCCTATGACGACGAAGCCCTCGCCTTTCTTGCGGACCAGTTCAAAACCCGCAGGGTGCGAAAAATTTACGCCGCCCTGGTTTCCGGCATCCCCCGGAAACCAGCGGGACGCATCGAAACCCGCATCACCCGGGACAGGCGGAACCGCACGCAATTCACCGTTTCCCCCGATACCGGAAAGACCGCCTGCACCCGGTACCGGGTTATCCGCGCTTGGAACGGCTATTCCCTCCTCCTGCTCAGGCCCCGGACCGGAAGAACCCACCAACTGCGGGTGCATCTTCGATACCTGGGCTGCCCCATCCTGGGGGACCCCATGTACGGAAAACCAGACGGGCGCTTCCCCCAGGCAGCCTTGATGCTTCACGCCAAGACCCTTTCCCTCATTATCCCCGGTCCGCCAGGCCGCACCGCCTCAGGGGAAGGGAAAACGTTCAGAACCTCCCTTCCCGAACGGTTCCGGGAAATATGCCGGGTGTTACGCCAGGATAATGAGCGGGCTGCCGGGGCTTTTTTGCCTGTTCCACCGCCTCGGTGAACTGGTTAAAGGCGGTTGGCGGCCCCGCCGACCGCTTCCATCTGTTTCAGGTCCCCCGCCTCCTGATAGGACCGGCAGGGGTTCTTCTTTACCATCGAACTCACGTTTTTAGATTTTGTGATGGTCGTAAATAAGATTCCTGCATGAAGTGAATACCCATGTTTGTTTATTTTTTTCACGTTTTTTAGGCAATTTGGTTTCAAGCGAACCGGTTTTTTCAAGCTGTTTCTTCCAACTGTAATACCGCTTGGAATCAATTCCAAACGCTTCGTGTACTACCTAAATGTATACCCGGCGGTTTTCTCCAGAACGTACGTAAACGGAAAAACCCCGCCGGACGGCTTTTACCAATAGATTATTCCTCCCACAGCCACGTGGAAAGGTAGCGTTCCCCGGTATCCGGCAGGACCGCTACGATAGTCTTGCCTTTGTTTTCGGGCCGAAGGGACAGGGTAAGAGCTGCTTCCAGGACCGCCCCGGAAGATATTCCTACCAGTATGCCTTCTTCCTTAGCAAGACGCCGGGCCGTTGCGCCCGCTTTTACATCGTCAGTGAGGTAGATCTCATCCACCAGATTTTTGTCGTATACCTGGGGAACAAAACCCGCCCCTATACCCTGAATCTTGTGGGGGCCGGGCTGTCCGCCGGAGAGGACCGGGGAAGCGGAGGGTTCCACCGCGACGATTTTTATTGAGGGCTTCTGGGCTTTAAGGAATTTACCCGCCCCGCTGATCGTACCCCCGGTACCAACCCCGCCGATGAGGATGTCAACCTCTCCTGCGGTGTCTTCCCAGATTTCAGGTCCCGTGGTTTTTTCGTGAACATCCGGATTAGCCGGATTATTGAACTGTTGGGGGATGAAGGAATTGGGGATAGACGCCGCCAGTTCCTCGGCTTTCGCGATAGCGCCCTTCATACCCTTAGCTCCTTCGGTCAGCTCCAACTCCGCACCGAGCGCTTTGAGCAGCTTACGGCGCTCAATACTCATCGTCTCCGGCATGGTTAGGATGATGCGGTACCCTTTGACCGCCGCCACATACGCCAGGCCTATGCCCGTGTTGCCGCTGGTAGGCTCAATGATAACCGTTCCCGGTTTGATCCTTCCGTCTTGCTCCGCCGTTTCTATGAGGGAAAGGGCGATGCGATCCTTAACACTGGAAAAAGGATTAAAACTCTCCAACTTGACATAGATGACGGCCTCGCTTTCATTCAGCTTATTGATTTTTACCAGCGGGGTGTTTCCGATGAGATCCGTAATCTTATCTACTCTTGCCATACTTCTAGCCTCCACATAAGATTTCTTAGTATTTACATGGGTATTATGTAGAACTCTGAAAAAAATGTCAAGCGGTCTCAGTGAGACATCGAAAAAGCAACCGAGTTGACCGGGCCGGAATACGGGCAACGGCACGGGCATTGGGGGCAAGCGCCCATACCGTCTCGTGTTGGAAGCGGATAATTGCTTCAATGATTTTAGAACATTCCTTCCTTTGCGCCATCGTAATCCGTGAAAACCAGCGTCAATCAGCAGACAAATTTTAAATTTTAGGATGGAGGGAGAGTGTCTGGCCCGGACCTGCCGCGTTTTTCGTGTAAATGAACCACTCAGTTTACCATGGAATTGTCAAAGTTTCACGGAAAGAAAAGGAGAGGATTTACCCTTAAAATCTGACAGGCCCGAAAAAACGCCTATTCTGTCAGCCGCGACAGTCCGCCCGGCTGACGGGCTTATCACGTTTATCTTTCTATCACAAAGGGCTGCCCCGCAGACATTACGGTTTTTCTCGTTCCCGTTCCAAGGCAAGATGCATTTCCTCAAGAATCTGCATAACCGCATCAACCGCAGCCTGCTTCTTATCTTCCGCACCGGCGGCCCGGATTTTCTCCTTAAAATCACTACAGGAAATAACAGGACCGGCAGTCATACGTACCACATTAGGGCTGACATAATCGTCCATCATCTCGCCTTGACGGATATGAAGCACCTCGCCGTTTATTGCCACAGGGCACATATAATCAAAAGATTTGATATAAGAAGCAATTTCACGTACGCCGCGCTTAGTACTGGGATCCCAAGGCCGATAACGGGTTCCCGAAGGGAATACCAGTATAAGCTTTCCTTTCGTTCTTATATCAAGCAGAAATCTCATAGCCGCCCGGTTAATTGAATTGCTCCGTATTATTTCGTCCCGGTCCTTTACGGCATCCAAACCCGCAAGCGACCGGCTGGGATAAATGACAATACGGGTAAAAGCGGCAGTAAAGGCGGCTACTGCGGGACTCTCTTCGCTCAACTTCATGCCGGCTATGGCCACTAAAGCGTCAGCAATTGCCCTTCCACGTTCCCCTTCTTTGCGCAAAAGGTAAGAAAAAATAGGCAAATCAAGATTACTATAATGCTCTAAAAGCAAAAGGCACGACTTTCCTGATACCGCTTTGGTATAAGCGTCATCAAGATGCTCAAACCCTCCGATACCGGAGCCCGGAAGCAACAAAGTATCCGACATCTTATCCATCAAAGGCAGAATTTCCGGTACCGCTTGTTGATATACATTGTGCTCTGTTATCTTCGCAAACGATCTGGAAATTTGCAGGGCCTGAACGATTAAGTCTTTGAATGCGCCGTTCAATGTTTCCATACGAGGCAGTATAGCCTTACGCGGGATCGTCTGTCAATGAAACATATCTGCCGTCCGGCGGTTCCGAATTCAAATAAGCGGCTGGAATGGGACAGGGGACGGGGTATAACGGAAAGGCTTTCGGGCGGCGTATGGGGAACGGCGGCAGGGTTGCCGGGCAAATGGGAAGCGCACAGTGCGCCGCCGGGCGGCAGTAAGTCAGACAAGATACTCCCTTCTCCGGATTGTTTCGCCCGGCAATTTGCCGCACGCCCACAATGTGGAAGCACTATAACCAACAGCGGGCGGGGGACATGGAAATAACGGAAGAAGCGGTAAGAAAGATGAAAGAAAGCCTGAGGGGAGCACCCGGTGCGAGAAGACAATGGGGATACCGAATGAGGATGCCTTCCGACTGGTATTTATCTGGCGGAGCTGATGAAATGCCTGCAAGACCGGCTGTACCGGAAGAGCGGAAGCGGTGGGCGGCATACAGGGATAGATGGAAAGACCATTCGGGGGAGCGGGAAGCCGGGAGAGCATAAGGCGGTTCGTTTGAAACAGCTTCGGCAGGCTGCTTTCCTGAAGAAACCGGTTCGCTTCCCCTTTGGTTGAAATCCCGGCAAGCCGCGGTTCTGCGGACTTGAGTCCGATACCAGCCGGTCCTGAGCAAAGGAGCGGGGTGAGGCAATTGAATGAAGGGGCGGCTCTGTCTGGATTGCTCATGTCCACTGCGCACCACGGGTATAACGCTTTGCGAAACGCCTCACAATTCGTTTAATTCGCAAGCCTTTTGACCCTACCCAAGTTTTATATTTTGGGGTAGAAGCGATATATTCGGATTCAATTTACCCGGAAGGCGCTGCGGGAAAGCCTTTCTAAGAGTATTACAAGAATATAGAGGCTGGTCCCAAACTTCAGTTTTGGACCAGCCTCTATTAGTTTCTTAATTTTTCCAGAACTTGTTTGGTTTTATTAATTGTCTCAATCGTTTCAACAATACATTTATTTAGATTGTCTTTTGTTTCAGAAGTCCAAAACCGTAGAATAGTCCAATTGATATTTTTGTAATATTCGGTTACTTTTTCATCCCGCGCAATATTACGCCGTATTTTCTTTTGCCAATAATCTGAATA